>JAWABG010000044.1:0-9906 GCA_038884715.1 Candidatus Woesearchaeota archaeon
CGGACCATTGTGCCAACATTTCTAATGTTTCTGGTGCGCATGGTGCATTTCTCAAATCAGAACTTTGTAACATTTTTTGATATATTTTCTTTTCATCATCAATTCGCAAACAATAAGGAACTTTTACAATATAAATTCTGTCAAGAAATGCCTCATTATTTTTATTGTTTTTAAAAGATAACCATTCTGATTCATTAGAATGTGCCAAAATAATACCATTAAATGGTATTGCTCCAATTTCTTCTGTTCCTGTATAATTGCCTTCTTGTGTAGCAGTCAACAAAGGATGTAGAGTTTTAATAGGTGCCTTAAACATTTCAACAAATTCCACTAACCCTTGATTACCTCTACAAAGAGCACCTGAATAAGAATATGCATCAGGATCGTTTTGGCTTAGTTTATCAAGAGATCTTAAATCAACTTTACCTACTAAACTAGATATATCCTGATTATTTTCATCACCAGGTTCGGTTTTAACTACTGCAATTTGTTTTAATCTGGAAGGCATCATTTTTACTACCTTAAATTTCTTTATATCACCATCTAATTCTCCTAATCTTTTAACCGCCCAAGGACTCATTAAACCCGTTACATATCTCGGAGGTATATGATATGTTTTTTCTAATTCATCTGCAAAAATATTTGGATCAAATAAATTTAGAGGAGATTCAAAAACTGGACTAGATATTATTTCGCCATTTCTCTCTACGGCTAAAACATAGATAGGATTTTGTTCCATTAAGTATTTTAATCTTTCAGCTAAACTAGATTTTCCACCGCCTACTGGGCCTAATAGATATAATACTTGTTTTTTCTCTTCTAAACCTTGTGCATTGTGAGTAAAATAAGAAACTATTCTTTCAATAGTATCTTCCATACCATAAAAATCAGAAAATGCGGGATAAATTTTTAATTTCTTATTCATAAAAATTCTAGATAATCTTGGATCATTCACTGTGTCAATTACTTCAGGTTCTCCTATAGCTTTTAAGATCCTTTCTGCGGGTCCAATATAGTAGGATCTATCATTTCTACACAATTCTAAATATTCCATTAATGAATATATTTCAAATTTTTCTCTTTGATATTTTTCTTGAAATTTTTCAAATAAATTCATATTTATTCTTCCTTTTTTTAACTTGTTTATATAATAATATTTATTTCATTTTTTATATCTTTTATTCATTTTTTTTATTTTTTCTAAAACATTTTTATATTATTCTTCTTTACAAGAACAAGGAGTAAAAATATATGTCTCGTAAAAAAGTAAATAATTTTGAATTTTTAGACTCTTTAACATCTGAAGAGTTAAAGAATTTATCCAACTTTATTATGGAATCAATTAAAATTAAAAATGAAATAAAGGAAAAACAAGAAATACTTAGGGACTATTTAAAAGCATATTGTGAAGAAAAAGATTATGAAAGGTCTGTACTAACTAAATTAATTAATTTAAGCTTTAAAATTGTTCGTGATTCAGATCCAAAATTAATAGAAAGAGAAATGAAAATATTACAGATATTGTCATCAATACAAGATAACAATTAAATTAAATAAAATAAAACAAACACAAATATTATTTATCTAAGTTTATCAACTGATTAATTTCAAGAATTATTTTTTCTCGTTCAATTATCAATTCAGTTAATTTTTCTCTTTCAATTGGTGTTAATTGTCTTTCTCTTTCTGTTAAATCTTTTATTTCTCTTTCTATTCTTATCTTATTTCTTATCAATGAATTTCTGTACATATTTCTATATTCTATTTTAAGTTTTGAAACTTCTTTTTCTAGATCTTCAAATTTTTTATCAATATTACTATACCAATTAAAAATTGTAATAAATATACCCACAATAATAGCAATTATTGTGGTATGATCTTTTATTTTTTTAAAAAATTCTAAAAAATTATCCATATATTATTTTATAATATGCTATTAACATTTATAATATTTATAATGTTCAATTTAATAGAAAAAATTAATGATTTCATTAAAAAAGAATCCTTGGTTACAAAAAAAATTGACATTCAAAAAAAAAGTTTTATAAAAAAATAGATGACTAACATGTAAAATATCAAAATGATTGATGAACCTAATAAAAGACTGATTTATTATTCAAAACTATTCGATTGCAAAATTTGGTATATCAATATTGATGAATATTTTAACAGTATCTACAAGAAAAATTTTCTATATGGTATAAATTTTTATATTAAACGAAACAAATCATGTTATTTTTTCTTCAAAGAATTGAAGAAAATTTTACCTTTGTATTGCTTTAATGATATTTATTTCTCTAAGTACAAGAAAGATAACGAAAACAACAAAATAGAATTTTACATTGCTTTCAAATCATATTCTGACTTAATTCGATGTTTTGACAAAATTATTAAATTTGAAAAAAAAATATACAAAAAAATACTTCATAAAATTCAAAAATAAAATTTCATTATTTCATAAATATCACAAATCTTTTTCTTAAAAATATTTTTTTGATAATTTTTTAAATTATCCCAAGAAATTATTTTTGGTGATATTTTATTTTTCTTATCATAAACAAGACCAAATCTCCAACCTTTTTCTATTTTATCGTTCAAAAATTTATTGTATACTAATTTAGAAATAGTTTCTATAACATCATCATTTTTTTTCTTCTTTAAATATTTTTGTGGTAAATAATATTCAAAATTAAAAACAAACTTTAATTTATTGTCTATTTCATTTAACTCTTCATCATTAATTCTTCTTGTAACTGGATAACAATACCAGTAGTAATCATTCTCTTTAAAAATTAATGACTTAATTTTCTTCATTTTTCCATTTTTATAATAAACTATTGGAGAAATCAAATTTTGAAGAAAATATTCTTCAAGAAGATAATTTAAAAAATTTTTCTCTTTTTCAGATAATTTTCTATCTGTTTTTAAAAACAAATAATTTTTTTTATGTGACATAATTATCTACTTTTAACTTCTTCCTTACTTTCAATATCAATTTCATTATTTCTAATAATATAATTTTCTTTAATACTACCTTCTAAAAAATTTTTTCTTTGTCCTCTACTAAATGCTGCTACTCCTAATATCGCTCCAAATGCTAGATGAACAAATTCACTAAGTATTGGTTTTATTGTTTCTTCTTTCATCAAATCAATAATCTTAATTTGAACTGCTGAATCCAAATCTTCAATTATTGAAACTATTTCTGACAAATCATTACTTTTTTTATATATCATATAATTTACCAAAGGTCTAACACCATAATCTAAAATACACAATATCATATAAACAAAAGCCATCATAGGGCGCCAAGACCTTTGGTACCACTGCTCTGTATAAGTTATAAATTTACTATCTCTTCTTTCCATAATTTCATTCAATTATTAATATCTATAAGATGCTGTTATTGTATCACCAGCACTTGTTGAATAACCATTAACAGAATCAACCATTGTTAAATTATTGCCTGATCTAGTCCAACCATTTCTTCTCAATGATATACCATTAAAGTATACAACTATAGAATCATCATTTATGGGAAGATTTGTAAAGAATCCTGTAAATGTTTCATTAGAACCACCTGCTGCATTAGCAGAAGCCCAAGCTTGGTTACCTACTGTATTGCCTATTAAATTACTTACAGAAATTCTTACATTACTATCATCAGATGATCTATATGCAGCTATATATGTAGAGTCTGCAGAAAATAATGTAACTGACGACAATCCTTCTAGATTTAATCCTATTGTTGGATTTCCTGAAACTCCATCGCCAAATAATACTTCAATACCTACTCTATCAGCCGATGTAGAAGCTTCAATATTTCTGGATACCCAAACACCTGCAGAAATTTGTACAGGAATTCCTATACCAGACAAATTATAAGGAACATTCAAATCTGAGAATATATCATCAAAAGATCTATATTCAGGTTTATCTCCATTAGAAACGTCAAAAAATACAACGCGATCATCCAATTGAACAGGCACAGAGGACATATTAACATTAGCGAAATTTATAGTAATATTTCTAGAAGCAGCAGAACCTGTTAATCTTATCGCATTGCCACCAACAAAAGTCAATGTATCTGAAACTAAACCAGCACTTATTACAAGATCTCCTGTAGTATTACCTGACAAATTTATTAAACCAAAAGAGTTGCCCAAACCAAATTCACCAGCAGAAACCATAACAAAAGCGGATTGTGAACCTCTATAAATGACATATCTGTTTTCATTTCCACCAGTTGTTAATGCAGAAAGAACATTTGTTGTATTTGCTACAAGTATTGAATGTGCTGGTACATTTCTAGGTAATTGAATACCATTCAAATATATGTAACCAGAAACATCAATAAACATATCTTCACCAGAAACAACTATAGAACCTACTGCGCTATTACCAGTGTTTAATGATAAAGAATTATCGTTAGCATTATAAATTAGAGAATTAGGTCCGCTTCCAACAACAGTAAACAAAGCAGAACCATTAGAATTGTAGAGAGTATCTAAATATGACCATGTAGCAGCAGTAGATACAGAAGTTCCTAATAATACTTGATTAGGAAGACCACCACCCACAACTAATTCACCGGAAACAACAATTAATGTTGAATCATCATAATTTACTTCTGCTGTTAATGTGTTACCTGCTGATGTAAAGACTATAGCACCAGATGTTGTTGAAACCAAAACATCTTTTAAGTAACCTGGTGTTGCTGCTGAATTTACTGCTACTTGTCTATCAGTAACATTAGCGGAAGCTAATACCCAGTTTGTACCATCAAATCTCAATATATCACCTGCAGCTGGTGTTGCTGAAAATACAACATCTGAAAGTTGACCTATTGATAATGTACCAAAGAGTATATTACCTGATGAATTTGTTCTCAAAACATAACCTAATTCTGCAGTTGACGGTATACCAGATATTAATGCAAGAGAGCTTGTACCTGTTCCTACTAATACATTGTTTTCAGGAACATTGTTTAAACCTGTACCTCCATTTTGAACATTGAGAATACCGGTAACAGAATTCGAATCATTTAAAGGTAACGCGCCCCAAATTGCAGGTGAATTAGTATTACCTTGAGATAATAAAACTTGATTCGTAATATTAGAAGATCTAACTACTATATTACCAGCGACAACACCTATTGTTAATGATTCATTTATAGAAAATGTATTACCTGTTAGTGATAAACCTGAACCAGCAACGTATAAATTAGTACCAATGAATTGAGAAAATGTTATATTATCGGTTCCTAAATTGGCTACACCATTAGGTGACACAACAATCCATGCTGTAGCACCATTGTTAGTGCCTTCTTCAACATATGCAGCTAAACCTCCTGAAAACTCATTGTTAGGTGTATTATTCGCATCATTTGTTCTAACAAATGCCGTATTAGTTGCATCATAGTAAAATAGACCATTACCTCTTTGATCAGTAGCATTTTTAATCATCACTCTGTTGCCGCTAACTAAAGCGACACCATCTATAACAGGCGATACGACATTGGTCCAGACAAACCCTGTAGGTTCTGCAGATACATTATATGTAAATGCACTTACATCTCCAGCTGAAACTGTAGCAACTCTAACAGAATTTTTCCAGTCTAATCCTGCTGCAACTGAATCTACATATTCTTTATTAACTAAAGCATTATTGCTAACTATATTGCTTGTATAACCTACTGGAGATAAAATTTCACCTGTACCAGCAGGTGATATGAAAATATCAATATTTGTATCATAACCTGCTACACTAATATTAGGACCTACACCTGAAACGCCTGCTTCAAATGTTAGATAATTAACAGCACCTGTTGATGGATTTGTATCTGCAACAATAACCCCGTTAGGATCATATAAAGTTTGTTGCCAACTCCAAGAAACAGAAGAGCCTGCGACTTGCAAATTCTGTCCATAAATTCCTATGGGCAATACTGAACCATTACCTAAGGAATTACCAACTATTAAATCACCTTGGTTGTCTAATCTAATTTGTTTAGCTCTTATTTGACTCATAATAATTTTCCCTTATATAAATTGTTTTATTGTATTTATCTTTTTTTAAAAAATAACATTAATTAACCATCCAATAATATGCTTGTATTTTATCTCCATTATCAAGAGGAAATCCTATATTATCTATATTTAAAATTAAATTATTGCCTGATACAGAAAAATCACTATTGAAAAAATTCGTATCATATTCTAATGCTAAACCATTTATATGAACTATTACATTTTTTGGCTCAGGATTTACGGAACCAAAATAACCTGATATAACAACACTTCCTGATGTTACTATTGAACCTGTATGAATAAATAAGTAGTTTTCTATGTTATTAAAACCTGCATTATTTAATAAATTAATATCTACTATATTGCCACTTGTGTGTGTAATAGTTCCTGAAGCCGCTATAAAATTCAAAATAGAAAAAGGATTTGAAGAAACAGGAACACCATTTTCAAATACTTGTATAGAATTAGATTGGTTTATTGTTATATCAACATAACCAGCAGATGTTTCTGTAACAACAACGCCTGTACCTTGAAAATTTATATTTTGGACAGATGATGTATTTATTTTTGAACCCAAATAAGATATCGAAAATTCTGGAGCAATACTTTCTAAAGTTAATTTTATATTTCCCGGCGATGTTTGTACTGCTGAAAAATTGCCTTCGAAATTTATTGTTGTAGCAGGTTGTGTTCCTACAGGAAAACCATTAACCTCTACATTAACTCCTTCCTGCATAGTATTAGTGATAATTAATTTTGTATAGGGTGTAACACCATCAGGTTGTAATTGACCTGTATTAACTATATCTATAGAAATACCTTCACCTGCTTCTATTGTTCTAAAAATTAATTTTTGCTCAACATAATTTATTGTATCTACAATATTTGCTCTAAAACCTGATGATTCTTTTAACGTATTTAAAATGAACCAAAAGCCTTCATCTCTTGAAAATTTTCTGCCTACCCCAGGTTTTATTATTTTCGTCATTTAACCTCCAATTATATTTCCTCTTCATAACCATAAACCAAAATAGAGACATTGGGGTAATCAGATTTTACAGCCAAGGATATGTTCTCAGGTAATATTATTCCTGGAAATTGTCTTGTATTTCTAGAATAAACTAATTGATCTAAAAATAATACATCTTTCGCTGAAACAAGCGGTATAGAAGCAGAAACTGTTAATGCTAAACTAACACTTACATCAAAAGAATTATGATTAGATATATTTATCGTTATTGTTGACTCATAACCTGGATTTCCTGTAACAACATGTTCCCAAATCGTTGTGTTTATCATCTTTGAACTAAATATTTTAGCAGCCATATAATATTATTCTCCCCCTAATTTTAAAATCTTGCATGTAACAAATAATATCTCAACGTTTTTTTATTATTTTCTTTTATTTTATCAACTTCTGCCTCCAATATATTTATTATGGTATTCATGCCTGAAACAACTACATCATAAAATTCATTAATTTTTAAATTTATTTGTGCATCAACATAATCTTTTCTAGCTAATTGATTGTTTAATGTTGTTGGTGCAGAAACTATTACAGATGTCGCATTAACTATACCTTCTTTATTAACAGAAAATCCAGTATTTTTAACATGTGTATCAACAGTAAAAACTAACTCATTTGCAATTAAATTATTATCAAAAATAACACCTGGCACAAGACCAACAGGCAATGGTGTAGATTCATGAAATATTATTGATGACCATTGAAGAATTGGATTGTTTCCTGAAACAAAAACTTTCTTTATTCTGTATGTGCCATCTATGATACCATTTTCAGTACCTGTAATATTAATTATCATATCCTCTTCTAAATTATAACCTCCAACACCAAAATTAACTCCCCATGCCTGAACAGAATACAACAATGAATTATCATAACCAGAACCTAATGACCCATCATTATCAGGTATCCAAAGACTGGCTTGTTTTATTGTTGTAGGTAATTTTGGACCACCCAAATTAAAAGATGCTGGTCCAGAAAATTGGCCAACAAATGTTATTTTTGAAATACTGCCACTTACAGTGACATTATCAATTAAATAAATACCATCTTGATCAGGAGATCCTTCCAGTGATATCAACATATTTTTTTGAAAACCATAACTAAAAAAATTCACAGAGCTTGATTCTATGTATCCATTAGTAGTAGTATTTCCTGTATATAAATCATACACAGTTAAAGGTGGCAATACATTTATTGGTATTGTTATTGTTGACGCAGGCACAACTGTTTTTAAAAAGAAACTTGCACTAGAATTGTTGCCATCTGCATCAATTATTATGGTATAATCATCTTCAGAAATAATTACATCAGCACTATTTATTGCTGTAATAATTAGATTATTTGTATTTTCTTGTATTGATATGCCAGGACCTGCTTGTAACCCTTTAAAAATTAAGGTACCATCGTGTGTTTTTTCCTTAAATATATTTTTTGAGTTAGGTCCTTGAATATTTTTTGCACTTGAAACAAAATTATAATTGTTATAATTTATTTTTTTATTAATAAAAACCTTATTTTTTTCATCATAGATTAAAAGATCTCCTTCTTCAGGCGAATCCAATATAAAAGGCGGGTTAGACGAAAAATTTTTTGTTGCAAATATAGCCATGTAATTTTTTTCTTTATTTTTATTTATAAAAAAATATTTTTTAGATTTTAACTAAAAGAATTTTATTTATAGAACCAAATTGGGATATATTCTCACTCGTAATGTCAAAGCTAAAATTTTTTCTATCCATAACTGCTCTCAACCAAACAAAATTTCCAGAAAAATTGTATGTTTCTGTTTCTTTTTGTCCTTCATTAACACCTAATTTTGGAAATTCTAAAAATGGTTTTGTTGAATTCAAATATATAGGAAACCAATCTTTTTCAGAAGGATTTATTTCCAATGTAGCTTGTATTCCAATTCTACCTTTGAAGTTGTTAAAGTAAATCTGAACAGAATAAAAACCTTGTCTGTAACCATACCAAAAACTTGATTTTAATTTTTCACCAATAACTTCTTTTTTGAAAGAAGTATCATTCATCATTATTTCTATATTATTTTTCATTTATTACCTTTTTTCTAAATTTTTTTATTTTTTCTTTAATATTTATGAAATTTCTTTTCTTTATATTAATATTATTTATATCTTCTTCTATAGACGAAATACTATCCAAAAGAAACAAATAAACCAATTCATTTAATGCTTTAGATTCTTCAAACTCCATTTTTTTATCAGCGTCAAAATAATTTACATTTCTCAATAATTCAATTTTTTTTATTAATTTATCGTAATCTATATTTTTATAATTTTCAGGAATACCATAACTGTCCATATAATAATCAAAAATTTCTCTCAAATTAATTAAATCATTTTTAATATCATCTATCAATTTTTCAATATCATTCATAAATTATTCCTTCTTTTCAAGAATAAATTTTCTAACCTGCTAACAGACATACCGTCGATTTCTATTATATTTTCTGGCTTCATCAAATATCTATTATTAAAAGCATTTCTAAAACATTCAATGAAAATTTCATTATTGTTCACTTTAATATTATCAATAACAAAAATATCAGTAATTATACCATAAACATCGCCAAAAATTTTATCATAATATTTACATTTTATTAACGTATTTTTATTTATTATTTTCATTTCGTATAACTTTAAAAAATTGTTGCTATCCATCATTATTTTTCCTTTATATCCAATAAAATTTTGCTATCATCAATCGTTACTTTTACAATACCGCCATTCTTCAATTTTCCAAACAATATTTCAGGCGCTATTTTGTGTTTTATTTCTCTATCTATAACTCTAGATAGTGGCCTAGCTCCCATTTTTTCATCAAAACCCT
>JAWABG010000045.1:0-9714 GCA_038884715.1 Candidatus Woesearchaeota archaeon
GCTTTTGTGTAAAATCTGCATCCTTATCCCTTTTACTCTGTGGAGTTGCCTGTGCTTGTTTTATTGTTGTATCGACTATGCTTCCTTTACCTACGATTAGATTCAATTCCTTTAGTCGCTTGTTGAACTCGTAAAATAATTTCTTATCCAATCCCAGACGAGCAAAGATTTCACGATAGCGGTAGATAGTTGTTTCATACGGTATTGAATCCAGACTGTTTAAGTCAAGAAATATTTGTGCGAAGCATTCTTCGAAAAAGCTTCTTCTATCGGCTATCTCTTCTTCTAATCTTGGATCAGACAGATTATAGATACTCTGCAGAATAAAGCATTTAACTATAACCAGTAAATCAAACCTTTTTCTACCAGCTGGCGGGTTATTATCTTTTTGTTTTGAGGTTATTTCCTTTATTGGTTCTATGAGTTTTTTCCAATCAATCTTTTGCGCAGCATTCTTCGAAGATTTTATTATCTCTAAAGCTTGTTTGCTTTGTGTTTTTATATGTTTATTTTATGTATCATTTGCTGCTGAAGTAAACAGATCGACATTATTTATTTTGTTGCTTTCCATTTTTAATCCTTATTTTTTGCAGCCAATGGTATTTATATTTTTAACTAATGTCAACTAATTTTTCAGAGGTCTTATTTTATTAATCGAACTATAAGTTTTTCTATAAATCGATTTCAATTGTAAAAATTTGTAAAAAAGAAAAAAAAATCTTAGTTTGGCGAAAAATTTAAACTATAATCACTTTAAAAAATTTCTCAAATATATGAATTATTTGAAAACAGGTAAGAGAATACATAAAGTTGTTTTGTTTATTTACTTTTTTGGGGGAATTTTTACTTTATTTTTTCTTATACTTTATGGAAGCGATTATTACAAGCTCCCTGTAGAAGATCGTGTGTTCCACGCCAAGCACCAAGAATTAAAACCAAGTGGTATTATAGGCCATGGTATTGGAATAATTGGAAGTTTAATGATGATTCTTGGTGTATCGAGCTATATGATTAGAAAAAGATGGAGGAAATTACATCGTTTAGGATATTTAAAGCATTGGCTTGAATTTCATATTTTTTTGTGTTCAGTTGGTCCTATTTTGATTATGTTTCATACTGCATTTAAGTTTGGTGGAATTGTTTCTATTGGATTTTGGTCAATGGTAATAGTGGTTATAAGTGGAATAATAGGCAGGGTAATTTATATCCAATTACCTAAAACTTTACAAGGTGAAAATTTGAATAAAAATGAAATAGATAATATGATAAATAACTTATTGTTAAAATTAGATATAGACTACCAAAAAAAATTACTGGAAATTATGGATAATAGTTTAGATGTTGATAAATCAGGATATACTAAATCAAACTTAGAAAAAAACAATTTTTGGAGTTCGATAAAAAAGGTTTTTCAAGAAAACATAAAACGAAGACAAAAAGTTAAATTATTAAAAACATTTATTTATTCTAATGAACAGTTATCATCAAAATTGAAAAAAGAATATTTCAAAGTTTCTAAAACTATAATTACTCTAAAAACAAAAGAATTTCTCATCAATACATTAGAAAATCTATTTAGATATTGGCATATTTTTCACATTCCATTTGCAATAACTATGTTTGTTATTATGTTTATTCATATAGTAATCACAATACTTTTTGGAGCAAAATGGATATTTTAAATAAAAAATTAAAAGTCAAGCATTTTTATTTAATTTTAATTATTATGATAGTTATCATTTTAGTTTATGCTATAAGTAATAAAAATCAAAATCAGGGACTAACTAATTTTAATAAAAATCATCCAAATAAGATTTTAACCGATTCAATTCATAGTAAATTGTTTAACAAAAGTATCCCTTCAAAAGATAATGTTTCTATTGAATTCAGAAAAAAGCTAAATGAATTAGAAGGCAAATACAAAGCAAATCCCACTAATTTAGCTATAGCCACAGAATTGGCTGATAACTATTTAGCTGCCCACAAAAATCAGGAAGCGATTAAAATCTATGAATCATTTAGAGACAAATTATCTATAGACTTACTTTTTAATCTTACCTCAGCTTATTATAATTTAGGAGATTTTGAAAAGGCAGATGAAGTTTCAAGATATATATTAAAAAAGAATCGTAATGAATATAGAGCTATTTTTAATTTAGGTTCAATAAATGCAACGAAAGGTAATAAAGAGGCAGCTAAGAAATATTGGGAAGAAGTAATAAATAATTATCCTAATACTGAAGAAGCTCTTAAAGCTAAGGAATTCATAAACAAACTAAAATGATTGAAAATAATATATACGAATTTCTATTTTATTCAGCAACAGCAATAATTATTGTAGCAGTATTATTTTTTTACTTGAAATTTGAAAGGAAAAAAGATAGAGAAATCTTATCTAAGATTGAAAAGGCAAAAGAAATTGGTACTTATGAACCTGTCTCTTTGCACCCTGTTATAAATAGTGATATTTGTATTGGAACCGGTGCTTGTGTTGATGCCTGCCCTGAAAAAGATATATTAGGTTTGTTAAATTGTAAAGGCGTAACGATTAATGCTTCAAGATGTGTTGGGCACGGTGCTTGTTTTCACGCTTGTCCTGTCGAAGCAATTTCGCTAGTTATGGGTACTGAAAAAAGAGGAGTTGAATTACCTCATATTTCTCCAGAATTTGAAACAAATATTCCAATGATGTTTATAGCAGGAGAACTTGGAGGTATGGGTTTAATAAAAAATGCTGTTGAACAAGGCAAGCAAGCTATTGACAACATTGTTAAAAAACTAAAAAATCGTGATTTTATTGACTATGATGTAATTATTGTCGGAGCAGGACCAGCTGGAATATCAGCCACATTAAATTCAAAATATTATGGTTTGAAATATTTAACACTTGAACAAGATACAATTGGAGGCACTGTTTATAGTTTTCCACGCCAGAAGATTATAATGACTTCCCCAATGAATTTACCACTTTACGGTAAAATTAAACTTACAGAAACAAAAAAATCTGAATTATTGTCACTTTGGAATAATGTTATTGATAAACATAAGATAAGAATCAATGAGAACGAAAAAGTAATAGATATAAAGAAAGAGGATGATTTGTTTACTGTGATAACTAATAATAAAAAATACACCACAAGTTCTGTACTTTTGACTATTGGACGTAGAGGTAGTCCGAGAAAGTTGAATGTTCCGGGCGAGGAGAAAGAAAAAGTATTTTACAGGTTGTTAGATCCGGAATTAATAAATAATAAAGAAATATTAGTTGTTGGAGGTGGTGACTCTGCAATCGAAGCTGCGATTATGCTAACAGAACAAGGTAATAATGTTACTATTTCATATAGAAGCCAAAAATTCTCTAGATTAAAAGAACAAAATTTTATAAAAATCAATCAAGCAATTATTGATAAAAAAATTAAGGTATTTTATAATTCAAATGTTGAAAAAATTTTTGATGATTATGTTGAATTATCGATAAATGAAAATGAAATTATTAAATTAAAGAATGATCTTGTGTATATTTTTATTGGAGGAGAACTTCCCAATCAATTTCTGGAAAAAATTGGAATTAAAATTACAAAAAAATTTGGTGATGTTATTTTAAGTCATAAAAAATGAGAGTTAAAACTCAAACAATTTTGTTGTTGTTAATTTTGAATAAATTTTTATTATCTCAAATCTCACCAGGGGAGTTAAGTAATGTTCATTCAAAGTTTGATGGTCTTCAGAATTGTACCAAATGCCATACAATTGGGGAGGGATTATCAAATCAAAAATGTCTTGATTGTCATAATGAAATAAAGGAAAAAATAAAAAATAATAGTGGTTACCACGCCTCATCTGAAGTAAAAACAAAAAATTGTTGGAAATGTCATTCAGAACATAATGGCAAAAACTTTAGAATTGTTAATTTGGATAAGAAGAATTTCAATCATGATAAAACGGGTTTTAGTTTAACAGGAAAGCATAAATCAATTGAATGTAATGATTGTCATAAAGAAAAATTCACTAAAAACAGAAAAATAAATAGCAGTTATATTGGACTTGATAAAAGATGTACTTCTTGTCACGAGGATATACATCAAAAATCAGCTGGTGAAAACTGTTTGAATTGTCATAATACAAGTAGTTTTAATGAAAATATAAAATTTGACCATAATATTACTAATTTTCAATTATTAGGTGCTCATAAACTTTTAAGTTGTTCAGACTGCCATAAAAAGGTTAAAAGTGGTGATTCGTATTATGTAAAATTTCAAAATAAAGATAATATATTTTGCACTGATTGTCATATTGATGTACATAAGAATAAGTTTGAAAGAAATTGTCTTGTTTGTCATAATTATGAATCATTCAACAATGTGAAACGCAACTACTTTGACCATTCAAAAACGGGTTTTATATTAGCTGGGAAACATCTTTTGGTTAAATGTGAAGATTGTCATAAAGGAAGTTACACTATTTCACTAAAACACGAAAAGTGCCTTGATTGTCATAAGGATTACCATAAAGGTGAATTTATTTCTAATAACTCAGTAAGAGACTGTAAAGAATGTCATAATGAAAATGGATTTTCCCCTTCGAATTTTACAATTGAAAATCATCAAACAACTAATTTTAGTTTAACCGGTTCTCATCTGGCAGTTCAATGTATCAGTTGTCATAAATCAAAGAATGAATGGAAATTTAGATTTCTTTCTATAGATTGTATTAGTTGTCATTTAAACATTCATGAACAGGAAATTAGTTTTGAATTTATTGGTAAAGATAAATGTGAAAATTGTCATAATGCAGATAGCTGGCGTAATATTAACTTTGATCATAATAAAACTAAGTTTAGATTATCAGGAAGACATTCACTCATTAATTGTAGTGATTGCCATGTAAGGATAGAGAATAGTAATAAAGTTTATGCATTTAAGAGTTTAAAATCTTCTTGTCTTAGTTGTCATAACGATATCCATTACAAACAGTATAAATCAGAAGAATGCAATAATTGTCATAATTTTGATAAATGGATACCTTCAACATTTGACCATAGTTTGGCAAATTTCGCTATTAGTGGAGCTCATAAAAATGTTGAGTGTATTAAGTGTCATACTGTTAAAAAAACAGACAATCAAATAAAATACATTCTTTATAAGATAGGGAATAAAAAATGTTCAGATTGTCACTTATAATAACTTTTCTGTTAATTAAATGTATAATTGCTCAATCCTCTCCTCATGGGGAAAATTTAAAGTTAGAATGTGAGTCGTGTCATAATGAAACATCTTGGAATGTATTAGCAAAGCCACTAAAATTTAATCACGATGAAACAAACTTTAGATTGGTGGGTCAGCACAACTTAGTAAATTGTAAATCTTGCCATAATTCTTTAAAATTTGAAGAGGCTAATAGTGATTGTAAAAGTTGTCATCGAGATGTTCATCAAAATACGGCTGGAATTGATTGTCAAAGGTGTCACACCCCTGAATCATGGCTGGTCAAAAACATTAAAGAATTACATAGTCTTAGTAGATTTCCTTTAGTGGGAGTTCATGAAAATTTAAATTGTCAGTCTTGCCACTCTTCAATTAATAATTTAAAGTTTGAAGTATTAAATATTGATTGCTATAGTTGTCATAAAACTGAATATGAAACTGCTAAAAATCCGGATCATTTAGCCGCAAATTTTTCAACTAATTGTTTCGAATGTCATAATTTTGAAACAAAAAGTTGGAGTGGTAAGAATTTTTCACATGCATTTTTCCCACTGACCGGGGGACACGAAATTCGTGAATGTTATTCTTGTCACCAAAGAAATACATTTTCAGGTTTAAGTGCAAAATGTTTAACATGCCACTATAGTGATTACGAACAAACGAGCAATCCTAATCATAGGCTTTTAGAATTTTCAACTGATTGTGAAAATTGTCACGAAACCACAAATTGGAAAAGTGCAACCTTTGAACACGATAATTCTTTTTTCCCAATTTACACAGGGGAGCACAGGAATGAATGGGACAATTGTGGTATATGCCATACAGATCCGAATAACTACCAGGTATTTTCGTGTATAAATTGTCACGAACATAGAAAGTCAAAGATGGATCAAGAGCATCAAGGGGTAGCTGGGTATGTATATAATAGTCAGGCTTGTTATAATTGTCATCCTAACGGAAATGTCATAGGGTCATTTAATCACAATCAGACAGGATTTTCTTTAACGGGTGTACATTCAAATCTTTTGTGTACGAGTTGTCATCAAAATGGATTTTCAAACACACCGAATCAATGTTATGAATGTCATTTAGACGATTATGAACAGACAAATAATCCTAATCATCAAGCATTAAATATTCCAATTAACTGTGAAGAGTGCCATAATACAAATACTGGATGGTCTCCGGCACTATTTCCTATACACAATAATTACTATGCTTTAAGTGGTTCACATATAAATGTAAGTTGTAATAGTTGTCATCAGAGTGGGTATAATAACACACCTACAGAATGTGAAGGTTGTCATATGGAAGATTATAATCAGACTCAAAATCCGAATCATCAGCAGATAGGTATGAATAATCAATGTAATAATTGTCATACTACACAATCTTGGGTTCCATCGACATTTAATCATACAAACACGAGTTTTCCGCTTAGTGGTTCACATTTAGGGACAAGTTGTTCAGGATGTCATCAGGGACAGACTACAGGTACGCCGACGATATGTTTCAGTTGTCATCAGACTGATTATAATCAAGCGACAAATCCAAATCATACAGCATTAAGTCTTCCGACGGATTGTTCGCAATGTCATACGACAAATCCGCAGTGGCAGCCGGCATTGTTTCCAATACATAACAATTATTATCCATTGACAGGTCAGCATTATGTTATAAGGGATAATTGTATTTCTTGTCATAATGGGAATTACAATAATACTCCTAATCAATGTCAGGGATGTCATATGAGTGATTATAATACGGTAACAAACCCAAATCACGTTAGTTTACAATTTCCGCAACAATGTGATATGTGTCATACAACGAACACTTGGAGTCCATCGACATTTAATCACGACCAGCAATATTTTCCAATTTACACAGGGGAGCACAGGAATGAATGGGACAATTGTGGTATATGCCATACAGATCCGAATAACTATCAGGTATTTTCGTGTATAAATTGTCACGAACATAGAAAGTCAAAGATGGATCAAGAGCATCAAGGGGTAGCTGGGTATGTATATAATAGTCAGGCTTGTTATAATTGTCATCCTAACGGAAATGCTTATCGAACTAAAAATAAGTATTATCAATATTAGGAAAATTTATGTATAGAACAATTATTATATTGATATTATTATATTTAATTACCTTTACAACTAAAGCTCAAAATAAGTTTTTGGGTTCTGTAACATTTATCTCATCTCAAAATGTTTATGTTAAATTTAATTCAACTGAGTTTTTGAATTTAGGAGATACTTTATTTAATTTTTCTGACAGCAAACCAGCAGCTATAGTAAAATTTAAGTCATCTACATCAATTGCGTGTCAGAAATTAATTCCCTTGAATATAGGTGATTCATTATTTTTTGTTGTAAAAGTGGAAAGAGAATCTATACAAGTTGATAATTCAAAGAATAATGTAGATTCAATAAAATTAAATACTATTAACGAAACTCCTTTATCATTAAATCAATTAAATAAAAGAAAAGATTATAGAATTAGAATGTCCTTGCAATCTTACGGAGACATTAACAATATCAAAAATTCAAATAGGTATAGATACAGTTTTAACTTTCAAAAAAAAAATTTCCTTTCAGAACAACTAGATTTTGAATCTTATTTTATCTTAAATTACAATATGAAAACAAACTCAAAGAGAAAAGACTTAAAAGATTTATTAAAAATATATTCATTAAATATTGATTATAAGATTTCAGAAAATCATAGTTTGATAATCGGTCGTGGCTTAATTCCGTTCCTTTATTCAATTGGATCTTTAGATGGTCTTCAATATATGTATAAAACTAAAATGAATACAATTGGTGTAGTTGTTGGCTCACGACCAGATTATAGAAATTATTGGTTTCAACCACAATTGTTTGAAGTTGGATTGTTTTTAAGTAGAATTGATTCAATTGAATCAAGCTCAATTCTTAATACAATAAGTTTTGTAGAACAAACCAATAATTTAAAACCTGATAGAAGATATCTCTATTTTCAACATCAAAATAATTTAATACCTCTAACTAATTTTTTCTTTTCATCTGAAATTGATTTTTACCTTGTTAATAAAGGTAAAACTTTAAAAAAATTAAATTTTTCCTCAATCTATTCTGTTCTGACATTATCACCTGCCCATTTCATTAGTTTTAATATTAGTTATGATTCAAGAAGAAATGTTTACTTTTTGGAGACTTTTAAGAATTCAATCGATTCTTTATTAGAAAATGAACTTAGACAAGGATTTAGAGTTGCAACTACTTTAAGACCATTTTCAATTTTGTTTTTAAATTTTCAGTATTCTCAAAGAGAAATTAGTAAAGATGCCCGCAAAACAAAAAATTTTAGCACAATGGTTGGATTAAACAACATACCTTTAATTAATTCAAATATTAGTTTAGGCTATTTTAATTACTCAACTACATTCATCAATGGTAAAAATTATTCTATATTTTTTACAAAAAATTTATTTAAAGATTTAATCTTGACTGGGAACTTTAAATTATATCAGTTTAATAATTTAAATAGTAATAATTTATTTATCGATCGTTTCTTAGAAATCGGTTTTTTCTTTAATCTCTTTGAAAATCTTAGTATTTCGTTAAATTTTGAAAAAAAATTAAACTATGAAAAGTCGAATTATTTGATGATTGATTTGACTAACAGATTTTAAGAGTCTTTTTAATAAGGTGTTAAAAAGAATAAATTTTCCAATAATTCTTCTACGTAAATTAATCTTTTCGATGCAAAAGAGATATAGCGTAAAATTTTTCGGATTAAATTCTTTCCAAGCAAGTCTCGTAAAATTAAAATAATTTTAGGTAGACCTGTTTCAAATCGAAAAAACGTATCAGTTTGAAGCGTTTTCTCCATCAAAAATTAAACTTTTTTGAAATAAATAAATTTTATCAATGGCTTATTTGTTGAAGCTAAAATTTCTAAAACTTTTAAGAAAAATAATTAGCAAAAAATAATTTATTTTATAGAGACTTCTTATAAATTAACAAATTGAGTATAAAATGACTCTATAAAATCTTATAAAAGCAAAATTAGTCTTAGTTACTTTAAGATGAGGTCATTTAATTACTGCTCTCAACAGCTCAATACTTAAATTTTCCCCCAAAAAATATTACTCTTCTGAATTCTACACCTTTAATGTTATCCGTTTCCTATTATTATACACCACAAAAGCTGATATTATCCGCAGGATGCTGTGCATAAACTCAAACCTATTCCGCCTTAAGTCATAATAACTACACCGCTGGTAATTTAGTATCCTCTTAATATATGCAAATGGTCGCTCTACCTTATTCCTTACCCTCGAAAATATTCTGTTTATCCTCTGCGCAGCTCTACTTAATTGCTTGTCTCTGTATCCTTTCGATAATATACCATCAAATATATTTCTTCTTCCCAGTTTCTTTCGCCTGCTTTTATTTGCAAATCCTTTGTCTGCATATACAGCCTCTTCCGTATAATCAACCAACTGCTCAAATACTTT
>JAWABG010000046.1:0-9691 GCA_038884715.1 Candidatus Woesearchaeota archaeon
TACTTATTATATAAAGAAAGCTCATGGTTTATACAAAAATTAAGTTCCCATATTAGTTTTATAAATAAAATTCAATAATCTTAATAATTTCTTCAATATGTTTCATACAATTTCGAAAAATTTATTCACTTCAGTCATAATACTTTTTGCATCTATAGGAACTGGTATGTTCATATCAATTGCTGATATAACACCGTTCTCATACAAAGCACTTTTAATTCTAATAATTTTATCTTTGTTTATTCTCTTATCTATCTTTTTTTTACTAATTTTTAAAGAACCTTCTTTATCATTAGCATTTATTATTTATTCATTATGGATAGTAATATATGAACCTGCAATCTGTGATATTTTTGCTTCAATTGCAATGCTAGCTTTTATATTAAATATATTCGCCCAAAAAACACAATTATATAAAATAACTTTTCCAGATTTTATGTTTATAATGTTTCTTATCATAAATATTAACAATATCTTTTTTACTAATGTTACAGCATATAGTTTTAAACATTTTTTAATAACTCTCTACCTTATCGGGTTTTATTTCCTAGTTTCATATTTAGCAGATAGTTACGAGAAAATTCATAAAATATTTAATTTTTATTACATACCTGTTTTGATAACTTCTGTAACAATGATTTTTGGTTTTGTTATTATTTATTACTTTCCTTCTAATTTTGATTTTTTAAGAAATCTTATTGTTTTAGGAAATAGACCAAAGGGTTTTTTTAAAGACCCTAATGTTGCAGGTCCTTTTATTATACCAGTTATTGTTTACTCAATTCTTAAAATACTAAACATAAAACAAAAGCATTTATTAATATTAATTTTTTTCTTGAGTATATCAATAGTTGGAGTTTTTTTATCATTTTCGAGAGGCGCCATCATTACAATGACAATATCCATCATTCTTTCCATAATATTTTCAATTAATAGAAGAAACATTATTAAAATTTCTATATTTACTATATTTATTTTATCTTTTATTCTTATATTTATTCATTATACACCATATTCAGCCCAATCAAGCAGAATTTATAATAAAGACTATGGCGTTGAAAGTAGAATTAAAAAATTAAATATTGGATTACAATTTATTAAAGAAAACCCTTTACTTGGTGTAGGAATGATTGGAATCGAAAAGAACGAAGAACCACATGATAGTTACTTTCTTATTCTCAAACGTACAGGAATTATTGGGGCAATTTGTTTTTGGAGTGCTATATTTTATCTTTTGATAAAATTAATGATTAGCAGTTTTAAAATTAGTAATATAAATAATAAGATAATTCCACTGACCTTAACAATTTCATTATTTTCTATTATGATCTCAGGGGTTGCAGTGAGTTTTCTACACTGGAGACATTTTTGGCTTATTTCTGGATTAGCTATGGCAACAGTCAGAATTTCAGAGATTGATAAATAATTAAGATAATATTATGTTTAAATATTTTGGGAAATATAAACTAAAATCGTTATCATTTTTTGTTTTATACTATATCCTCTCAATATTTTCATTGCAAGTTCAAGCCACTAATTATTATATCGATGCAATTAATGGGAATGATTTAAATAATGGAATATCGCCCACTGCTCCATGGAAAAGTGTGTCTAAGGTAAATAGCTCAATTTTTTCCCCAGGTGATAATATTTATTTCAAACGAGATAATTTCTGGAGAGAACAACTAATAATCCCATCTTCTGGCACAAAAGAAAACCCTATTACTTTTAGTGCTTACGGAGTTGGTAATAATCCAACTATTACAAGTTCAATTGATATAACAGGAAAATATGAAGATTGGAAAGAAATTGATTCAAATATTTGGACACGACCTCTCGTTAAAGAAACAAAACTTGTAATTTTTAATTATAATCAGCTTGGGATATTAACAGACAAATTAGATGCTCCGTTTAAGTTCAACTGGATTAAAAATAATATTTATATTTTTTCTGAACAAAATCCAACATATTTTTATAAAAAAATTGAAGCTATACAATCTGGAAGTGTTATTTCGATTAATAATCAAAAATTTATAACTTTAGATTCACTCAATATTTATGGTGGACAGTTAGAAGGCGACCATACCGGTCCAGGTGGATGCATATATATACCTGCACAATCTGATAATATTATAATTAAAAAATTTTCCATTTCAAAATGTCATGGAGGTGGATTAAGAATTATTGGTGCAACTAATATTACAATAGATGAAAATATTATAAGTGACATCGACAGTTACAGATCAACATTATCTGGTGATGGCATAACTGTTTCATGGGAATTTAAAACAGAAAAAAAGCCTAAAAATATATCTATAACAAAAAACACAATCAATGGATTTATTGATCGTATGGGAATTGCTGTTTTAGATTGTAATGGGTTATCTATTTCAAATAATTTAATTACAGCTGGGGTTACTGGAATAGATATCGAACCAAATGAAAATACTAATCAAGGAGTAATCAATGCTATCATTTCAAGCAATATTATTAACAAAAATATATATGAACGCCTTCCAGTAAATAATGGCATATCAGTCAGTGGAGCCAATTCTTATAATATTAAGATTGAAAATAATATAATTGACAACAATAATTCCAATCCTGGTATTGGAATTATTGTTTTTGGTAAAATAAAAAATGTAAATATCATTAGTAATACTATTAGAAATAGCCGTATTGGGATCCAAATTGGTTCTGGTGCAAATAATATTGTTTTAGAAAACAATTATATTTCTGCTGGTTATACAAATCATCTTTACGGCTGCTATTTAAAAGGCAACTCAACAAGTATTCTGACACAAAATACTATTGATGGTCAATATGATAATTCTATTTTTGTTGATGAACCAGGGACAACTGTAGACGCATACTATAATATTTTTAAGGATTATGGTAAATATGGCCTTCAAGTTATGGATACACCATCAAAAATTTTTTTTAAGAAAAATACATTCAAATCTCCTAATGTTATTTTTCACTTTATAATACCTTCGAATGTAATTGCAACACTTGATGAAAATCTTTACTATCCGCCGGGTAATTTTTATCGATGGCATTCAAAAACATATAACTTTGAAGGATACAAATCTATTTCAGGCCAAGATTTTAAAGGAATGGAATTAGAAGTTATTAAACCTTTGCCACCAACTCTTTTAAAATAAATTAATATAATAATTTTGTCCATTATATAATTAATAATATTTTAAGTATTAATGTATTAATAATTCATTTAATATTGTTTAATTACATAAACAAATTTTACCGACATATTTTAAAGACATTTTCTAATTATTTTTTTAATTAATAAAACCCATATAACAAAACATAATGATATGAGAATACTAATCTATTTTCGAGAGTTAAAATATGCAGGTGTACATACTTATTTAATCAATCATGTAAAATATTTTATAAAGCATGGACACGAAATTTGGGTAACTTTTTCGAAAGATGAAACACGAACGCTTTTTGAAAAATTGGGAGCTAAGACATTCTGTAACAAAGAACTGCAAAGGCATATATGTATTTATAAAGATTTAATAGCTTTATGGCATGCTTATCACTTTTGCAAAGCAAACAAAATTGAATGTATTTTTTCACATACTTCAAAGGGCGGTGTAATTGGTAGATTGGCTGGGTTCCTATCTGGTGTTCCTAAAAGAATTCATGTAATTCATGGTTTTTCTTTTAATAAACTTACACCATTTTACAAAAGAATTCCATTACACTTTATAGAAAGAATTATGGCTTATTTTGCAACAGCTCTAATAACGGTTAATAAAAGTGATGCAGAGTTAATATTAAAATCAAAAATGTGCAATTCTAATAAAGTTCATATAATTTTAAATGGAGTTAAAATCACACCAAAAAATAAATTAATGAATGAAGAAGAAAAAAAATTATTTATTAGTAAAAATAGGCTTAATCCTAACCATAATATTATTTTATTTGTTGGCAGATTAGATGAAGATAAAAGACCACTCGATTTAATTAAAGCATTTTCGATGATAAAAAAAGAAAATATTCACTTAGCAATAATAGGCGAAGGAAATTTATTTTCCAAATGTTCTGAGACAATTCTAAAAATGAAACTTAGTAAAAAAGTAAGCATGTTAGGATTTAGGAGAGATGTTGATAATTGGTATCAAGTTTGTTCTGTTTATATACTACCTTCTATAAGAGAGGGCCTTCCTTTAACATTATTAGAGGCGATGAGTTTTGGTGCTTGCTGTATTGCAACTGATATAGAAGGTAGTCGTGAATGTATAAAAAATGGTATTGACGGTTTTTTAGTTCCACCTAAACGGCCAGATAAGTTGTATAGTGTTTTATCTCAGATTTTGGATAATCAAGAAATTAGAAAAAATATAGGGGAAGCGGCCAGATTAAAAATATTAAAGGAATTTACTGTTCAAAGGATGTGTAGAGAAACTTATAAGGTCTTAACTAATTGACTATATTAAATTTACAAACTGTACAATTATACTGATGTAAAAAAGTAATTTAACATGAGAGATTTAAAATTTATTTATTATAACAAACTTATATTATTAAGCCCTTCTATATATAGTAAATTAAAATTCGTTCTTGATATATTCATTGCTTTGTTAGGGCTTATTCTTTCTTTACCATTAATGCTATTTAGTGCTTTTGCAATAAAAATATCATCTAAAGGTCCAGTTTTTTTCAAACAAGAAAGGCTTGGCTTAAACAAAGTTCCATTTACTTTGATAAAATTCAGGACAATGATTGATAATGCAGAAAAAGATACAGGTCCAAAGTGGGCATCTAAAAATGACCCAAGAATTACTAAAGTTGGCAAATTTTTAAGAAAGACCAGACTTGATGAATTACCTCAACTTTTTAATGTTCTTAAAGGTGATATGAGTTTTGTTGGACCTCGACCAATTAGACAACATTTTGCTGATTTATTATCCAAAGAAATACCAAATTATAATTTACGCTTTAGTGTTAAACCAGGGATTACCGGTTGGGCTCAGGTAATGGGTGATTACGCAGGTTCTGTAGAAAAACAAAAGGACAAATTTGAATATGACCTATATTACATTTTAAATAAATCAATATGGTTAGATTTGTTTATTATTTTTAAAACTATTAGAACAGTATTACTTTTTAAAGGTCAATGACATCTTATTTAACGACAGAAAAATTATGGACAATAAGATTATAAAGCGTAATGAGAATATTATTTTTAGGAAGATTGAGGGTATGTATGTTTTGCTTCCCATGTCTTCATCTGGCGAAGATACTGAATATATATTTAATCTCAATGAAATTGGTTCGATTATATGGGAAAAAATTGATGGGGTTAAAACTTTCGATGAAATTGTCTCAGAATTATTAAAAGAATTTAATGGTCAGCCTGATGTTATACGGCAGCAAGCCAAAGAGTTTATTAATGAAATTAAAGAAGCAAAATTAATTGAGGTTTTATGATAAAATAGTTTTTATAATATGCCAAGAATTTCATGTTTTTTTGGAATAGTTATATATATGTATTATGATGACCATAATCCTCCACACTTTCATGCTTCATATGAAGGAACTGATGGTATTTTTGATTTTAATGGTAATTTGATTAAAGGTTATATGTCTTTAAAAGCAAATGCATTAATAAAAGAATGGTGCGAACTCCATAAAATAGAGCTTGAGAAAAACTGGAAAAAAGCTATGGAAAATCAACCGTTAGATTGGATAGAACCTTTAAGATAAGGATATATAATTATGGAATTTATACCAAAAGTAATAGAGGCTGAATATTTATACGATTACAAAATTAAAGTTAAATTTAATGATGGAAGTATCAGAATTGTTGATATTACTCCATATACTATCAGAGGAGGAGTATTTTCTTTGCTCAAAGACAAGGAATTTTTTAAAAAATTTTTTATTGACTTGAATACATTATGCTGGCCTAATGGTGCTGATATTGCTCCTGAACGTCTTTATGAGATAAGCAAAAAGTTTACTGAAGAAGAACAATACATAAAAACATAAAATGTAAAAATAGTTGTTAAGAAATCAATTAGTGGGATTGCAACTCATCTTTAGGAAAAAGGTGCGAAGAGAGACTTTTAGTTATATAATTTTCTATTATTTATAAACAATGTCTACTTTATTATGAGAATCTTAATAATTAAGGGGAATAACAAAACTTATCTTTTGGCATATCTTTATTAAATAATTTGGTTCTTCTCCGAATTAGTTGATAGAAAACTATTATAGCTAATTAATATTATTATTTTTTTCTAACTGCTATTTTATTATTATAAAAGCTACATGAAATATGGAATAAAGAAATACGCATCTCTAACACGTCATTCCCCGATTTAATCGGGGAATCCAGAAATCAAACAAACTGGATTCCGCATCAAGTGCGGAATGACAGAGAAACAAAATTATTTCATATTTCAGATTAATTACAAAACTTACTAAACTACATTGCCATTATCATTTATAAAAAACATGATTTTGTTGATAGTTACAGTTTTATGTCTATATTCTTTCACCAACTAATTTGGAGATGATCCAATAATTTTAGACCATGAAAATTATAACTTTAGAAAGTTTTTCAGAAAAGATACATTCCTCGATAAAAAGTAGAAGGGTGCCTCTTGATGTGTCTTTTGAGTTGACTTATAGATGTAATAATAACTGTGTACACTGTTTTTGTAATTTACCTTATAACAACTCTAAAGCATTGAAAGAAGAACTGACCACAGAAGAAATTAAAAATATACTCGATGAACTATCAGAAATGGGATGTTTATGGCTTTTATTTACAGGGGGTGAACCTTTATTAAGGGATGACTTTGAAGATATTTATCTTTATGCAAAAAAAAGAGGATTTATAATAACTCTATTTACAAATGGAACATTGATTAATTCAAAAATAATTAATCTTTTCTCACATTATCCCCCTTTTTCTGTTGAGATTACTTTATATGGTGCAACAGAAGAGACATTTGAGAAAGTAACTCGAAAAAAAGGATCATATAAGAATTGTCTTAGCGGAATTCAAAGATTATTGAATGCAGGATTACACTTAAAACTTAAAGCAATGGCAATTACTTTAAACATGCACGAAATTGATGAAATGCATAATATCGCTCATAAATTTAAGTGTGATTTCAGGTTTGATACAGCAATACAGAAAAGAATTGATAGTAATAGTTTTTCAACACCTGAGCAATATAGGTTGTCACCAGATGAAACTGTAGCTATTGACATTAAATTTCCATACAGAAAAGAAGCATTTAAAGATATTTGTACAAAGTTTGATATAAGTCAGAGAGACAATACTCGTCTTTACCAATGTAATGCAGGTAGATTTTCTATGCACATTAATCCCTATGGAATTGCAATGGGATGCATGATGATGATAAATGACGGTTTTTCTATCAGAGAACATGGTTTAAAATGGATCTGGGAAAATGAAATATTATCTGTAATAAATAGCAAGAAAGATTTTGCTCTTCCATGTGATGAATGCACTCTAATAAATATCTGCGGTCAATGTCCCGGATGGAGTATGGTGGAATTCAATGATGTCAGAACTGTAACACCTTTCCTTTGCGAAACTGCAAAAAAAAGAAATAAGGAAATGAAGCTTTTAGATGCCTATTAATAGGTACTGGATTGATTTAATTAATAACCACAGAGCATATAGAGGGGGAGATAATATTTTCTTTAATAAATTCATCTTTGTGCTCTGTGGTTATCCCTAAGAAACCCTAAAAATCGGAGGTGGAAAATGAAAAAAAAGGAATGGAAAAAACCTATTTGTGAAAAGGTAAAGTTAAGACAAGCTGAAGCTTGTGGTTTTGGGATTGGACATTGTAAATTAATACACCATCATAGAAGACACCATCACAGTTATTCAAATTGTTTTAATTTCTTACATCCCAGATCATTTTCATAAAGAAACCATTATAAGCAAAAAAGTAACCAGGTAGCCAAGATTTCAAGAAATAAGCTAACAAGCGAAGAGCATAGAGCGAAGAAAAATTACTTAAAGGTTTTATAAAAAAGTATGTTGAGTCGTAATTCCCGCAGTCCTTAAGAGGGAATTCAAATTATCATATTTCCAAGTAATTAAGACTTCAAACCAACTATCTAAAAGATCGTAAAGCGAGAAACGTAAAGCATGATTGAATTAATCATATAACCAGAAATCAACGTTTGTAATTGTATTATTCAATTTAAAGGAAAGATGACGGAGATTCATAGATACCTCTCAGTTGCTGATATTCTCATCTCACATAAAACTAATAATAAGAATATGGACGTATTTTTTCATAAAGAATTCACAATATCAGATAAGAATAACCGCAAGTGTCTTGACAAGATTAATATTTCTTTTTCATCAAATAATTTCTTTAAGTTATCAGAATACAAAGAAATTTATGATAATTCAAAATATTATTTATGGCGCATATTTAAATCAGATGATTATAAACCCTATATCATTGCTTTTTATAAAAAACCAGAAGAACAACTCAATAGACCATATAAAATGTTGCTTGCTGACAACAATTTTAAAAATATCTATATAGTAAATAAGAATGGTAAAAGTTCTATTCACCCTTATTCTTATATACATACACTTATAATTTCTTCTTTTCTGAATTTAAATAAAAAAGGGATTCTTTTACATTCAGCGATGTTTGTTAAAGACGGAAAAGGATTTCTTTTTTCAGGCAACTCCGGAGAAGGTAAAACAACATTATCAAAACTGTTAATTAATAGTAATTATGGAGAAATTATCACAGATGAACGTGTTGTAATAAGAAAATTAAATAAGAATTTCTATTCTTATGGAACACCCTGGTTTGGAACAAAATCTTTACACAAAAATAAAAGTGCTGTCATCAACAAAATTTTCTTTCTATCACATTCAAAAGAAAATAAAATCAGAAGATTATCTTCACTCGAAGCAGCTAACAAGCTAATGACAAGAGCATTCCCGACTTTCTGGCATAAAGATGGATTAGAATTTGCTCTTGATTTTTGTTCTTCTATAGCATCAGAAATAGAGTGTTATGAATTTGGATTTGTTCCGGACAATAGCGCAGTTAAATACATCATGCAATTTACTTTTTAACTTATTGATTATAGCTAACTTATAGTTATATGAGGTATTTATGGAAAAATTAAACTTACTTAATTTAGATAATTCAGAACTAAAGAATTTATTAATTGTTACTTCCAAAGATCAGATATTCAGGGATGTTGGTGAAGAGACAGTGATACTCAATCTAAAAACTGGTTTATATTGTGGACTTAATGAAGTTGGAACATATATATGGTCACAGATAAAGGAACCAAAAACTATTCAAGATATTCTTGATATGGTTTTAAAAGAATATGACGTTGACCCTGAACAGTGCAAACATGATTTATTAAAATTACTCCAACAATTATCAGACAATAATCTTATAGAAATTACAAATGCGAAAAATAATTAAATTCATACGTCTTCCATTTATAGAAAAAAAGCTGCTTATCTTATCTGCTTTATTACTAGTTGCTTCTAAGATTTCTCTTTCATTATTTTCATTTAAATCACTCTTGAATTATATTGATAGCTTAAAACAAAAGCCAGAATCTAAAAAAACTTATAATATTTCTGAAGAGAAAATTGTCTGGGCTGTAGAAGTAGCAGGCA
>JAWABG010000047.1:0-9660 GCA_038884715.1 Candidatus Woesearchaeota archaeon
GAATAAAGAATAAAGAATAAAGAATAAATAATAAAGAATAAAGAATAAAGAATAAAGAATAAAGAATAAAGAATAAATGGAAAAGATTTATTTTTATAACTTAACCATTTTTTTAATTCTTTCCAGATGATAATTAATGGTTGACCATTAATTATCATATCGTAAAAATTATTCATATAAATAATTTAGATTATTTTATCAGTCTAAACAGTCTTTAATATATTTAATATCTTTTCAAGTTTTTCTTCCAAAGAATCCATTCTTTTCTTTAAACTCTTTACTCCCATAAGAGAAACATTTATCATATCACCAGTATTAACTGTTTTCTCTCCGTCATTAATAAATTCTTTATTCCAATCTTCTAACATAAAACCATAATATTTTCTTGAATTTTCTTCGGTATCTTTATATCTGTATGTATAGAAATTTATACTTTCTAATTTCTTTAATACTTGTTCTTCTTCAAATGGTTCTATGTCTTTCTTTAATTCACTATCACAAATAGCAGACCAGGTACTAGCTCCTGGATTCAAAAATACTCCAGTGGTCAAAGTTAAATTAGAATAAAAAGCATAACCTCCGGAAAAACGACATCTGAAACAATTAGAATTTGATAAAGTTCCTACAATAATATTTTCGTTTAGATTTGTGCTCGCTGAAGCATTATCAGCAAAGAGGAAAACGCCATTTCTTGAAGTACCAATTACATCACTTAAAATACTAACATTACTTCCAGCAACGAAACAACCTATACCTGCTCTTATTGAAGCAGTTTGACCTGAAAGAATAGTACATTGTCTTGTGGTAGTAAAAGTTGTTGAATTTATAATCGATGTTAGAGAAGAAATTATCTGACAATTATTTGTAATATTTCCTGTAACATCTATATTGGAAGTAGATGAAGAAATAATACCTGTTCTTGTACCAGAATTTGAACAGGTTAAACAAGATATATTGTTTGAATTAGCACCTGAAGCAATACATCCATTAGAGGAAATATTACTTGAATTACTAGCTGAAGCAGTACAACCAACACAACCAATATTTAAAGCATTAGCTCCTGAAGCAGTACAACCAGTAGAACCAATATTTAAAGCATTAGCCCCTGAAGCAAAGGAATTATTAGAAGATAAATTAATAGAACCTGTACCAGAAGCAGTAGAAGATATACAAGATAAATTAATAGAACCACTGCCTGAAGCAGTAGAAGCTAAAGAAGAAAAATTAATAGATCTAATCGAAGAAGAAGTTGAAGCAAATGAAGAAATATTCAAAGAATTGTTAAAACTTGCTACACAACCAGTAGATGATAAATTAAGTGAAGATACACCCGAAGCTACACAAGTTGAAGAACAAATATTACATGCTCTTTCATTTGTCTGAACCGAACAATTTATACTTGAAATATTACCTCCAAAAACAGAAGAAGCACTACAACCAGTACATGAAAAATTAAAACTTCTTCCAGATAGCGAAGTGCAGTTGAAAGAAATAAGATTAGAAGAATAAAGACCAGAAGAATTACAACTAATCGAACCAATATTTGAAGATCCTGTTAAACTAGAAGTACAATTTGTAGATTCAATGTTGAAAGAATAAACTCCGGAAGCAGTACAACCCGTACCACCAATATTAAGACTTCCCGTAGCTGAAGAATTAGAAGAAACAGTACCAATATTTCCTGCTAATAAACCAATAGTACTAAGAGAAGAAAGAGAAGATATATTATAACTTGAAGGAGAATTGGAAATAGAAGAAATACAAGATAAATTCAAAGAATTATCTGAAGTAGCCTGAGAACCGGTACATAAAATATTAGAAGAATTTGAAGCTGAAGCTGTTGAATTAAAAGAAGAGATATTAATAGCATAAGAACCAGACGCAACACAACCAGAACAACCAATATTCATAGATCTAAAATTTGAAGAAGTACAACCGGAAGAAGCAATTACTGTAGCAAAATTCTGATTTAAAGCTTCAGAATTTGTAGAATTCATGATAAGTCTCATAATTCCCGAACCAGTAATATTAGAAAAAGAACTAGTTATAATTGCATTTCCAGTAGCACCTGTTACTGAAGAATTACTTCCTCCTAAAATAATATTACCTGTACCACCTCTTATGATACAAGTATCAGAAGAAATAATAGAAGAGTAACTAGTACCTGTAGCCATTGAAGAAAGTCTTGAATTCATTAAAGCAGAAGCAAAAGTAGAATTAAGTGTTTGATCAGTTCCGCCTAAAATTAAATTACTTGAAGTATTGATAGAACAATTTATTATACCATTTACACCACCTAGAATAGCATTGTATTGATCATTGCTATCATTTCCCAAAATATTATTATTTTGTCTTGGGGCTATAAAGTTAGCCCAAGGATTTAAGAGAGAGGAATTAGAAGTATAAGTTATAATGTTATTATTAGGAGGATTTGTTTCCCAAAGTGTTTCACCTGTCGCACCAGTAGGACCGGCTGGACCTGGAGGACCGGCAGGACCGGTATTGCCTGTTGGACCAGTATTACCTGTTGGACCAGTAGGGCCAGTTGGACCTATGTCTCCTGTTGGACCAGTAGGACCGGTATTACCTGTTGGACCAGTAGGGCCAGTTGGACCTATGTCTCCTGTTGGACCTGTTGGACCAGTATTACCTGTTGGACCAGTAGGGCCAGTTGGACCAGTAGGACCAGTTGGACCTATATCTCCTGTAGGACCAGTAGGACCAGTAGGACCTATGTCTCCTGTAGGACCAGTAGGGCCGGTAGGACCTGTTGGACCAGTAGGGCCAGTAGGACCAGTAGGACCAGTTGGACCTGTTGGACCAGTAGGACCAGTTGGACCTATATCTCCTGTAGGACCAGTAGGGCCAGTAGGACCTGTTGGACCAGTAGGACCAGTATTACCTGTTGGACCGGTAGGACCAGTTGGACCTATGTCTCCTGTTGGACCAGTAGGACCGGTATTACCTGTTGGACCAGTAGGACCAGTATTACCTGTTGGACCAGTATTACCTGTTGGACCAGTAGGGCCAGTAGGACCAGTAGGGCCAATAGGACCAGTATTACCTGTTGGACCAGTAGGGCCAGTAGGACCAGTAGGACCAGTTGGACCTATGTCTCCTGTTGGACCAGTAGGACCAGTAGGACCAGTAGGACCAGTTGGACCAGTAGGACCAGTTGGACCTATATCTCCTGTAGGACCTGTTGGACCAGTAGGACCAGTTGGACCTATGTCTCCTGTTGGACCAGTAGGACCAGTAGGACCAGTTGGACCTATGTCTCCTGTTGGACCTGTTGGACCAGTAGGACCAGTTGGACCTATGTCTCCTGTTGGACCAGTAGGACCAGTATTACCTGTTGGACCAGTAGGACCAGTATTACCTGTTGGACCAGTAGGGCCAGTTGGACCTATGTCTCCTGTTGGACCAGTAGGACCAGTATTACCTGTTGGACCAGTAGGACCGGTATTACCGGTAGGACCTGTAGGACCAGTATTACCTGTCGGACCTGTATCTCCCGTTGGACCTGTAGGACCAGTAGGAGAAGTATTAAAAGGTCCTATAATTACACTCCCTTCAACAACTGAAATTGAACCGCTTGGATCCCAAAATCTTATTCGATCACCATTTCGAACAAACAAAGGTCCGGAATTAGCAGGGCCTGTAGGAGAAGTAGAAGTATCAACCTGAAAATAAAAATTCGTACCTCCTATTAAAGTATTACAACAATAAGACATTTAAGAAGAAGAAGAAAAAGAAAATCCAATTTTAATTCGGAGAGATAAAGAAATTATAAATAATAAACTATATATTATAAAAAATTATGTTCTCTTCAGAGAACATAATTTAAGGAAAAATATTAAATAAAACTTTTCCTTAAGAAAAAAATGGCTTACTGTTGTAATTCTTTTTCAAATAACTCTAATTTTTTCTTTTTGGTCGATACTGCTTTATCTCCAACAGGTCCAGTTAATTCCGGTCCTTTGTTTGTTCGAAATGGTGATCGAATAAGATTTTGGGATCCAAGCGGTTCAATTTCAGTTGTTGAAGGGAGTATTGTTATTGGACCTTTTAATACAGGACCTAGTGGAGAATTTCTTTGGGAAACAAATCCTCCTAATCGAAATATTATAACTTATACTTCAAATTCTTCCCTTCTAAATGATTGGTCTAATTTTGTTGTTCCAAGACATAATAGCATTATATCAAATGATGCTAACGATCATAATAATGCTATTTTAGGTGGATCAGGAAATACTATAGTTTGTTTTCAAACTACAAGTAATAATACTATTTTAGGAGGTGAATTAAACTCTGTTTCTGGTTGTTCTGGTTCAAGTATTATTTCTTCTAATAATACTTTGATGAGTGATTCTCAATTCTTTAACTTTTTATCTGTTTTTAGTTGTACAGGTCAGGATTGTTTTTATACTTCTTTTAATACATCTAATTTATGTAGTGGAACTTCTAATTATTTTTCTTCTATTAATACCTCAAATCAATCAGAACTATTTAATTCTTATAATACAAAACTTTCTACTTCTTCCGAATCAATAGTTGATTCAGCTTATTACTCAGAAATAACTTCTTCAACTGGGACTAATGTATTTAATTGTAGCAATGTACATGTTACTTCTTCATTAGCTGTTGGTATTACAAATTCTAGTAATAATCTTCTTTCCTCTTCGAATAATTCTCTTATTAATACTTCTTCTTTTACTTCTTTCATTTCTTGTTCCAATGCTTATATTAATTTTGGAAGTAATAATTTGTATCTCTCTTCTTATGGTATTACTTTTACTAGTAATACTTTTTCCAGTTGTTTGTCTTGTTCCAATATAACTTCAAATAATTTAACCAATGGTAGTTTTATTTCTTCAAACAATGTAACAGGTTCGGCATTAACTTATTCTATAGTTCTATCTTCTTTGAATACTAATTCTTTTAGTAACAATAATTATTCTAACATAATGTCTTCGGCAAATAGTACTTCTTCTATGAATAATAACTTTGTTTCAATGATAGCTTGTAATAATTCTTCCATCAATAGTTCTGTCCGTTCTAAAATTTCAACTTCTGATTCTTGTACTATTGTATCTCAAGAATCAACCATACAAGATTCTTTGAACTGTCAAATTATAAATGGTATAAGAACTTCTATTATTTCATCTCAAGGTTCTGGTATTACTGGTAATGGTTATACTGGTTCTCCAGTTTGTTCTGCTTTAATTTCTTCTTCTGGTTCTTTCATTAGTTCTAATTATAATATTGCCGCTATTTCTCAGAATAGCCGTTCGAATACTATAATTTCTTCAGAAAATGCTCAGATATTTTTGGATAATGTTACGGCAATTGAAACATGTAATACTATTCTTTCGGCTAATAATTCTGAGATAAATACTAATACTTCAGCAGTTAATACCAGTTATAATACCATCATAGGTTCTTATGCAAATATTTCTGATGCAAGTGGAAATATCCTTTTAGCTGATTCAAATGGCAATCCTCTCATTAATAATTCTGTCTTTGCTCTTTCTACAAGCGATAGTTTAAGAGCAAGATTTAGCGGAGGTTATATCTTTTATTCTAATTCAACCTTGACTTCTGGAGTATATTTGAATCCAGGAGCTGGTTCTTGGTCAATGATATCAGATCGAGGGATGAAGAAAGATATAGAATTGTTCAAGAAGGAAGATATTCTTGAACGAATTTCAAGAATAAATATTTATTCTTATCGTTATAAAGATGCTGATGAAAATTCAAGGAAATATTATGGTGTTATGGCTGACGAATGGAATAAAGAGTTTATTGCTGAAGAAAAAGGTGTTAATATGGGAGATATGATATCCGTTTCCTTAGAAGGAATAAAGAAATTATATGAAGAAAATAAAAGACTGAGAAAAGAAATAAAGAATATTAGAAGAGTATTAAGAATATAAATATAAACATGAATATATAAATATAAACATAAATATAAATATAAACTTTGAGATGTTCAAATTCTAAATTTGAACATCTTCTAATTTATTTTTTTATGATCTAAATATGAATTTATTTTCCTTCTCAAAATTCAAATGTACTCTTCTTTTTATAAGATCATATCAAGATATCATAATTTCGAAGAACTTCTATCTAGAGAAATAGATAGAAATACATTTGAATTATTAGTCAAAGAAAAATTTATTTCTTTGATAGAATTCTTAGTCGAAAAAACTAATTATCCTTTTACTTCTTCAGAAATAGATATAACTTATCGAAATAAGAATTTATTTTTCTTTAAATATTTAATCGAAAAAACTTCTGAATTACCAAGCGAAGAAGTTATAGCTGAGATTCTTATTTCAAATGATAAGATTGAATATTTAAATTCTATTTCTAATAGAATTATTATTAAAGAAGAATATGAAGAAATAATGTTTAATTATGAAAGTTTTTTCCAATCCTTTTCTTTGTTACCAAAAACAAAGAATATTATCTTGAGGTTTCTCAATGAGAAAAAAGAAAATTTAAGAAAATTTCTAAATGAAAGTAACATTCTATCAGAGAAAATAACAGTTTTTATTAGAGAGTTTTTATTTGATGATAAAGTAATCGAATTTATAGAGCTCTTAGCAGATGATATTTTTTCATCTATCCTTAGAGAAACAGAAAGAATGATCTATGAAAATAGATCATTACTTTTGATAAAATATTTAATCATGAGAAGAAATATTTTACCTTGTGAAGAATATCAAAAGAAAATTCTTATTGAAATATCTGATCGGGAATTATTAAACTATGTAAAAGATAAAGATATTTTTTCTTCTTCAGATTTAATTTTTGCTTGTAAGAAAGATAAAAAAGATTTTATAACATTTTATTTATATCACTTTGATATAAATAAAGAATGTTATATTGAAATACTAAATCAAGGTTATTTTTCCTTGTTAGATAGTGTGAAAGATATTTTTATTCATTCTTTGGAAGTTAAAGATCTTTTAAAGATAAAGAATTATAGTTCAATAGAATATCTCTTTATGGAAAAAGGAATTAAATTATTTTACAATGAAAAATATAAACTTCTTGATTTATCATTAGTATATAATAACAAAGAACTTTTTCGTTTTTTGATCGAAAAGAAATTTATATTTTCTTTAGCGGGTCTTTTCTATCTTTTTTATAAAAAAGAAGAAGGATTTTATGATATTGTAAAAGAGTTAATAAGTGAGAAACATAGTTTCTTCTTAAAACTTTTTTCTTGTATTTTAGGGGATCTTAAGTATATAGAAGAAAATTTAAACAAAGAAAAAGATAATGAAATAAAACTTTATCTTTTTTCTGCTTGTTATTCAAATAACAAAGATCTTATTCTTTATTTGTATGAAAGATTAAAGAAAAAAAAGAATAAAAAATTTAGAAAAGAATTTTCATACCATTTATTAATTAATAATCATATTGACATCTTTAAACAATTATACGAAAAAGAAAAGATATATTTTTTGTCAAAACCTTTCCTAATTTATGATGGGAAAAAGAAATACAAGAAAAAAGAAATCAATGAAATTATATTATTTACGATTCTGAACAAAGATATTGATACATTAGAAAAAATTATTAAAAATGGAAATTATTTTTTTAGTCCTACTTATGCATTTTGGAATAAAAAATATAAAAAGATGAAAAAGGAAATATTTTTTCCTTTTTACCTAATTAGCAAGTAAGAAAAGAAGAAATATTACTTCTATCTGAAAAGAAGTAAAAAAATTAGTTTTATCTTTTATCTTTTATCTTTTATCTTTTTTATCTTTACTTCTATTAAGATAGAAGTAAATAAAATTAGTTTTATCTTTTATCTTTTATTTTTTATCTTTACTTCTATCTTAATAGAAGTAAATAAAATTAGTTTTATCTTTTATCTTTTATTTTTTATTTTTTATCTTTTATCCATTTAACAATGAAAATAAATAATAATATAAAATATTTATTTTCATTTGTTATAAAGATAAATTTATTTTTTAAATGTTTTCATTTCAATACCCTCTTCTTCTGGAAAATATTCTTCTTGTTCTTCCTGTTCTTCTTGTTCTTCTTTTCCTTTCTTTTCTCCCTTTTCAAATAGTTCTGCTTCTAATTCTTTCTTCTTTTCTTCTACTACTTCAAGAGGAGATTTAGGTTTAATTTTACTTTTAGCGAAACTTCCAATTCCACTAACTGAAAAAACTATTGTTGCTCCTATAATTGCAAGTCCAACAACTCCTGCTATAGCAAGAATAAGAACAACAAACATTCCAATTGTCGTATTACTTTGAGATACTGAAGCAGTAAAACTATTATACATACTGAAATTCATAACATTTGACATAGAACAAGATGCTTGAGCAGAAGAATTACTTATATCAATTCCAAATAAATTTCCTCCAACATTGATATTATTATAATAAACAAAGTTATTTTCTACAGAAGTCATTTGTTCTGCTTGACATAAATTTTGAGAAATCAAAGCAATATTGTTAACTGTAGATTGTTTTACATCAGCTTTATTTTCTTGTCCTGTAAAACTAAAATCACCAAACATATCATTAAGTGTTTTATTTTCTTGTTTTGCTTGAGCTTGTAAAGAATTTACAATAGTTGTATTTAAAGAAGATACTATAGTACAAGAAGCATCTGCACTACTTCCTTCATCTGTTATACCATAAGCATCTCCTTGAATATTAGCGCCATTAATATCAATAACATTTCCTGAAATGGTTACATTATTATTTACTATACAATCATTTTGTTGGTTTTCAAATACATTGTTAACGACAGATTGTGTAATAGATAAAGAATTATAACTTCCATTTCCCATGGAGAATAGTTTAAAATAATTTTCTAGTTTTTTTAATATAGGTAATAAATAAAACTATTGAAATCTATGAAAATAAGTATTGTTGGTATAGGTATAAACATTTCTTTGTTTGTAATAATTATCTTAGTTTTAGTTTTTGCTTTGATATATCAAAAACAATTAGATGAATGTAAAAATAATCAAAGTCCTTTTTGTCCTAAAATAAGCTGTCCTAATTCATCAGGTGGTTTATGTAATGGTTATGCTCAAAGAAAAGATAATAAAGGAAACATATATTGTTCTTTTGCTCCAAATTTACCTAATTCAAGTACTTAATTTTTGGATAGAAAAAATTAGATAAAATTATAATTAGAAAGAAATTATTGTAAGAGATTTTTTCTCGTGATTTATAATAAAATATTATTTAAATTAATTTTTAACAATGAAATTGTTATCTAAAATATTAAATAAAAGAACAATATTTTTTTATTCTTTTATTGGGAAAAGTTAATAATTTCGTTTTTCGGTCAGATCTTTTAGAGTCAAAATGTTCTAATTTTGATTTTTTGATCTTAAAGGTCAAAATGTCGTAATTACGACTTTTAAAAAATTATACCAATAAAAAATTTTTTATTGGAATACAACGATATAAAATTTTGTCTTTTATTTTTTAGTTAGAGAAATTTAACAAGATTGTTTTTCGGTCAGATCTTTTAGGGTCGAAATGTTCTAATTCTGATTTTTTGAACCAATATATACCAATAAAAAATTTTTTTATAAAAGGGTCCGAGGTCAAAAATAACATTAAATTTTTTTAATGTTATATTCTTTTCCTAGGAAAAAATAAAAAGTCT
>JAWABG010000048.1:0-9571 GCA_038884715.1 Candidatus Woesearchaeota archaeon
TCTTCATCTGTAATATTTATTTCCCAGAAATCCTCTTCTATTGGCTCAGTATAATTTGATTCAAGCATTAAATCAAACCTTGTTAATTTCCCTCCGTCTTTCGCTGGGATCGGAATTTCTTTTATAACACCATTAATTAAAAGTTTGCTTCCGGGATTTGTTTTTTTTTCACTTATTGGGCTTACAAGGTCTGCCTTTAAGAATACATTTAATCTTTTTGGCTGCTCGTTTCCCTCCAGGTCTTCAGGTGCCTCTTCGAGAACTATTTTTTGTGCGTCGACAAGTTCTTTACTAAGCATTCTGAATTTACCTTTTCTCCCACAGCTACATCTTGTCGGCTCTTTGAATTTTTGGTCTAATTGAAGAATATTTAATATAGTACCACATGCAGGACATTCAAATATTGCACTAGTAACCTGAGGTCTAACATCTGATTTTTGTCTGACAATTCCTTTTATGCATATAAACTTGTTTATATGGTCACTTCTTATATTCCCAATTTTTATATTCCTAGATTCAGGAATATTTTTTATTCTAATTCTAAAATTTTTTATATTTTCTTGAAAATCAAATTTTTCGAGGCAAATCTCCATCTCTCTGATAATTTCTTCAGGCTCATCTAGTAATTCGTCCGCGAGTTCGGGATTGAATTTGCTAATTTCATTAAAATCAACCACAAAATATTTTATTCCTTTAGCAATTGTGCTGAGTAATTCATCATAATAAATGGTTTCAAAGAAGTCATGAATAATCTCAGTCCTATCCTGGGTATTCATTTCTTTTTCTTCTTCCATTTTACATTTATCAAAAGTAATATTTTATTATTAATTAATCTTTCTCTTGTTTGTCCAGTGTTTTATGATTTTTATCCTTATACATTATTTATACATATTTTATATACCTATAAATAACATAAAATATCCGTAAAAATTGAAGAGTCTTTCTATTCTTAAAAAAAAAATTAAATACAAAAATACTAAAACCAAAAATGAAAAAACAGATTATTAATTTTGTTATTAACCTTGTACCTTTTTCAATGTTCTTACAAGTAATTCGAGAGCTTTGTGAGCTTCTTCTTCACTTTTTGTTCCTGTACAGACAACTTTTCCATTGCTGAACAAAAGGAATGTTGCCTTTGCTTCCATTAACTTATATACAAGACCTGGAAATTGCTCAGGCTCATATTCTGTATTTGATAATTTCATTGCGAGAACATTTAAATTAAGATCCATTCCTATAGTTCCACTAGCAACCATATTTTGAATATTAATAACTGGCTTTACCTTTATCTTTATTCCGATTTTTTTAAGACTCTCAATAATTTTTTGAATAGATTCATGAACTTTTTCTATTGTCTTTGCACCAGTACAAACAACTTTTCCTGAACTAAATATTAGAGCACTTGTTTTAGGATCTTTTATTCTAATAACCAATCCTGGAAATTGCTCAGGATTATATTCTGTATTTGAAAGTGTTGCAGCCATTTTTTCTAAAGGAATATCATGCTCAAGATTTGTGCTTACAACAATATTTACTACTTGAACACTTATCTTTGAATCCTGCTCTGGTTTTACTTCTTCTTTTGAAATGTGTGGTCTTAATTTCTTAGAAACAAACTTTTTTGTTTTTGATTTTTTAGCCATAAATAATCCCTCTTTATAACCCAATAACACAAGGTTTTTTTATTTACTTTTTATATTTTTTATTTATATATTCAATTTTATTACATATTTATATTCTATTTATAAAGATATTTATAAAGAGAAAACACATTTGATTTATAAATACTTTTATTCTTAAATACAGCATTTTCTAATCAATATTTTCATTTTGATAAGCCACCATTATTTCCTTTGGAAACAATGATTATAAGGCTTCAAGGTCTATAATAGCGTTTTTTATATAACCAGTATACAAAAATGACCCCTTGATTGCTTTTGGAACTTTATAGCGATTAAGAGTAGTATATGAAATAGTGAAAATACTCTCTTATTATATCAAAATCTAAATGACTAACATATAAAACACATAAAACAATTCAAATACATATCAGATTCAGAAATATAAAAATTTAAAAATATAAAAATTTATAATTAATTATAAAATAATTGATAATAATTAATAATAAAAATAATTAGTAATAATAAAAAAATTTACAAAATAAAATAATTTAATTTCTTCTTCTTATTATAATCACGCCAGCAATCGAACCAATTATTCCAAGACCTGCTGCAATTGTCCCAAATTCAGGAACCTGGTAGCACTGGTCTGAGTTTTCATAGTCATGCCAGAAGATTACTGTATGCCATGGACTGTTTGGTTTGTCTGAACAATAGAATTCCCTTAAACGTGTACCTATACATACGTCGGAGCATTTTGCCTGGAAGTATCCTGTTCTTGTACATCCTTCAGGTGGAGTATCTGTATTCATCCATCCCGTACTGTTGCCACCAATAAATCCGTCATCACCCCAAGGACCATATCTATGACTTGTCCTATTCCACAAAGGCTGGTTCTGGTCAGAGTCAACACAATACCATGCACTAGCAGACACCGTGAATGCTAAAAAAACAAGAGAAAATACTCCGCATTTCATTGCTAAATTAAGATTTTTCGTCATGACTCCCCCTCCAAATTATTAATAATTACAAATTATCAACAAGTAAATACAAATAACTTAATAGTTAGAAAGAAAAATAAGTTTATAAATCTATTCATTTATAACTACTAAACAGGAGTTTAATTTTTTTGAGATAGTTCAAAATAATCAATTACAATTTCAACGTCGTCACTTTAGAAATACCGTGCTCATTCATTGAAACTCCATAAAGTGTTTCTGCTTGATTTATTACATAATCATTATGACTTATTAATATATATTGAGACCTTGCAGAATAATTCTTGATAAGCTGTGCTAATTTTTCAGAATTTCGTTTGTCAAGAGATGCATCAACTTCATCTAATATATAGAAAGGAGCTGGTTCATGTTCTTGAATGGCAAATATAAATGCTAGTGCTGTCAAGGTTTTCTCCCCACCAGACAATCCTCTTATGTCTAAAAATTTTTTTCCAATAATTCTTACTCTAATATTTAAACCACCTGCAAATGGATCTTCTTCATTCTCAAGTTTGAGCATGGCTGTTCCTTTTTGTGATAATGCACTAAATATCTTTTCAAAAGTTTGTGTAATTATGTTAAATGTATTCATAAAAAGCTCTTTCTTTTTGCCATCAATCTCTGCAATCATATTTAGTATATCCTCTCTTTCCTTGCTAAGTGTTTCCTTTTTTTTCATTAATTCCTCATATTCCTTCTCAACTGCTTCGTAAATCTCGAGAGCCTTCATATTTACTGCCCCAATTTGTTCTACCATTTTTTCAAACTGCGCAATCTCTTTTTCTATCTGCTCAATCGCCTTACCTCTATAAATCTCAATATCTCTATATTGATTAAACTCTTCATTAAGGGTTGCAAGCTCTGCTTTTATCTTTGCATTTTCCAAACTTATAAGATTAATTTTTTGTTCTATACTTCTAGCATCATTCAACTTGTTATTCAAAATATTTTCTTGTTTTGAAACTTGGTCACTGATTTTTGTTCTTTTATTAAAAAGTTCCTTGAATTGATTGTAGAATTTCTTTTCAGCATCTTCTTTTTCTTTTAGATTTTTTTCTTGTTCAGCTATTTTTCTTATTAGATTTTGCTTTTCCTTATCAAAAACAGATATTTCTTTTTCCTGATCCTTTAATATCTTTTGAATATTCTCTCTCTCAGGAATTAATATATTTGTAATTTCTGAATCGTTATTCTTTATTTCTCCTTCCAAAATTGAAACTTCGTCTTTCAATTCTCTCTTTTTTTCCTCAAATGCGTTTAGTTCTGCAAGAAGTGCAGGATTTCTCAACTCATTAATCTTATCTCTTCTTCTCTGTTTCTCAATTTTAAGTTCTGCTAGTTTTTTACTTTTTAAAGAAACATCGTTGTTTATCTTCTCTAGTTTTGTATCTATACTTAAAAGTTCCTTTTCAAGTATTCTCTTCTCTTGTTTAGAAACATCAAGATCTTTTGAATCTAAATGCAGTGATTTTTCTAATTTTATTATCTCTCCCTCTAGTTGAGCCTTAAAATTTCTCAGACGTATAATTTTTTCCTCGAGTTCTTCTTTTGTTCCTTGGAGTGTAGTCACTAATCTTCTCAGATCATTCACTTCTAAATCTATTTTTGATAATGACTCTGTTAATTCTTTTTCTTTAAAACCACCACCTTCTTTTTTCTGCCTAAAACCACCATGCATCGCCCCAGTTGTCTCAACAAGATCTCCGTCAAGAGTTACCATTCTAAACCGCCCTATACCTAGTCTTCTGGCAACCTCAATATCTTTTACTACAAGTGTGTTTTCAAAAACATAATTAAAGACCCTATTATATTTCGAATCATAATCAACAAGATCAATAGCCATCCCAATGATTCCTTGGCCTTTAGTCTTTCTCAATTCAGACTTTATCATGGGTGGATTCAATTTATTTAATGGTAAAAATGTCGCAATTCCTAATTTCTTATCTTTAAGATAGTTTATGCATTGAGCAGCAACTTTATCATCGTCTACAACTATTGATTTTATTCTTGCTCCTGCGGCAACCTCTAATGCAACTGAATGCTCTGACTTCACCTGTCCGAGATCAGAAACCAAACCGTGAATTCCTTTTATTGAATTCTTTTGCTCAAGAATTTTTTGAACAGCTACACCCATACCAATAACTTCCTTTATACTAATATTTTTTGCGCTTAGTTTCGCAAGTTCTTCTTCCTTTTTTTCCAATTTTTGTTTTGCATTTAATAGCTGAGAACTAATATTTGAATCTTCATTAAGAATTTTGTTTAATTCGAGTGTAGTATTTTTAAATTCTGTTTGCTTATTTCTTAATTCATCAACCTGTTTTTTGTGTTCCTTTGACAATTCAAGAACTTTGTTAACCTGAGCATCTATATTTCCAATCAAAAACTCTATTTTGTCTTTTTCTCTGAGAAGATTTTGTTGTTCTTCTCTAAGTTTTTGAATTTCATCTTGAAGCGAATCTGCTTCTTTATCAATGACTTCCAATGACTTATCAATATCTCCAATAGTATCCATCTGATTCTTTTTTTTGAAAGCTGTTATCTTATTCTCAATATCAACGATCATTTGGTGCTTTTGTGAAATACTCTTCTTTAAATTAGATGTTTCAACATTAATTCTTTTAATCTTTTCCACTAGCTCGTTGAGTGTTTTCTGCAATTGGGTTTTTCTTTCATTTATTTTTGAGAATTCATTTTCAATATCATTAATCCTTTGTTTATTTACAGCTAAATCGACCCGTATTTGTTCAACTTCTTTATGTATTTCTATCTGTTCCTTTTCTCCTCTTTTTTCAATTTCCTTGTTTATTTCATTAATTTCTTTTTTAAATAACTCAATTTTTATCCTAATATCTGTCGCTTCTTTTTCTAATTGCTCAATCTGTTTTTTTTCTTTTTCAATATCTTTCTCGTATCTCTCTTGCTCAATCTTCTTTTTTTCAATCTTATTAAATATCATCGTTGCCTTATTTGACTTGATTTTATTATCCAGATCCCTAAACTTTAATGCGTGGTCCCTATCCTTTTTTAATTCATACAAATAATTTTTTCTCTCAACCATGATAATCTCTGCATTATTTAATGATTCATCAACCTTTTTTAGCTCATTCATTGCCTTATTCTTTTTTTCTTCATATATGCTTATTCCAGAAATTTCCTCGATTATTTGCCTTCTTTCGATAGGGGGCATTTCAACAAACCGCACTATATCGCCTTGTAATATAATATTATAACCATCAGGATAAATTTTCACTGCACTAAAAAAATCAAGAATCTGTTGTCTTGTTTTTGTTTTGTTGTTAATTTTATAAATGCCGTGGGTTCCTATTTCAGTCTCATCTTTTTCTGTTTCTTTTTCCTTGCTTCGTATAATTCTCGTAATCTTTATTTCAGATTCGGGCATTGGAAAAACTTTGTTAGAATTATCAAAATAAATACTTACTTCTGCTTCTTTAGCAGGATTTTTGTGCTTACCACCATTATAAATTAAATTCGCAGCCTTTTCTGCACGCATTTCTTTAACACTAGATTTGCCAAGAACAAAGCATAATGCATCGATTACATTACTCTTCCCAGCACCATTTGGACCAAGAACACAGTTAAAACCATCCCCAAATACTAATTCGGTTTTGTTTGCAAAGCTCTTAAAGCCTCGCATCTCCATCCTAGTAATTCGAGTAATAAGAGACATAAATATTCCACCAGATTATAACACCAGCTATTAATAAAACAAACAGAAAGAGGGAATATATAAAGGTTTTTATTTTACTTAAAGATTTCTATTTTAGTCAGAACTCACTGAAATTCACTTAAACCTTTTTGTACTTTCATCTTTGGATATTTTTTATAAGTTTCCCAACTTTTTCTGAAGAAATTATATTTGTCCCAGTTTTTCTCAACAAACTCTATTGTTTTAGGATCACTAGGATAGCCTGAGCCAAAGTCCACATTGTACTTTTTTTTTATTTTCTCAATTTCATGATCTCTGATCACTTTTGCTATTATTGAACATGCACTAACAATCGGATATTTAACATCTGCCTTGTGCTCGCTGACAATTTTTATATTTTTATTATTAATGTTGTGTGAAATCATATCATTATATACATTTATATTATTAGATGGACAATCTACAATCACTTTCTCTATTTCTACTCGCTCACTTAGTTTGTTTATTAATTCTACAGTTGTTCTTGCTTCCAACCAATTCAAATTCATTCCACCAATAGAGCTAACCGCAGCATCTATATCTTTTGGCAATAAAATCTTCAATTCATAAACCATAATTTTTTTTAATTTTAGAAAAATCTTTTCGCGTTGCTCAGGACTTAATAGCTTTGAATCTTTTACTCCAAATTCTTTTAATAAGCTCTCTTTATCTTTCTCTACTGCACCAACAACCATTACCATTGGACCAATTATAGGTCCTCTTCCAGCTTCTTCTGAACCCGCGATATAAATTGTCATTAATAGATTCACCTTAATATAACAGATTCAACTTAATGTTCACATATTAATATTACTTGTATTAATATTATCATTTATATTAATATTACTATTGTAATATCATTATTGGAAATTTTTATTTTATTTAAAAAGTTGTTGAAAAAAACAAAAAAGTATTAGTTTAATAAATTATTTATTTAATATTTATTTTTTCATTATATTATCTAATAAAAAGAATAATAATATTGTAATCACAATAGTGATTAAACCTACAAACAATATTGCTTCTGCATTCTTAGAGTATATTTGTTGACCAAAATAATTGAAAATAAACACATTCGGAATAAGTGAGATTGATATTGTGAATAAAAAGTACTTGTATTCTAAATTACTAAACCCAGATGCAAAACTAATAATATCAATAGGAAAAAAAGGTATTACATACAATAACCAGAGATATTTTTTTTTGTGTTCAAAAAACACATCATATTTTTTTACTTTACTAAAATTAATATTTCTTTCAATAAAAGGTCTTCCATACATTCTTGCTAACCAAAAAGCAAGACTTGCACCTAATACATTGCCTACCCATGTATAAATTGTTCCGAGATAAAACCCATAAATATAACCTGAACTTAATGTTATTACGAATCCGGGAAGAGGAGCAATTAACACTTCTAATACAATAAGAAGTATTATTATAACTGGTCCAAAATTTTTAAAGATATTAATAAAATTTAGGATCTTCTCTCTTGTCGAGAAAAGTTCATTAAATAACCAGCCAAAGAGAAATGAAAGAATTAAAAATAACAAAATTATTATTAACAGCTTTTTTATATTATCTTTATTAATACTCTTAATCTTATTTGTATTGATACTGTTTGACTTCATTAAATAAAGAAAAATAAACAGAATTTTTAATTATTCCGATTTTATTTTAGTTTTCGGATTTGTAAAATCTTCATTATCAATTTCTTTCTCTCTTTTTTTATTCAAAAAATAAAATCCTATCTTAATCAAAACAATTATTACAAAAACAACACCAATATTAATCCAGGTATTTGGATTTTTAAAGAACTTTGTTCTTTCATCTTGATCTGTTAAGATTTTTTCAATTTTATAACTGATTTTTTTTATAAATATCATAATTCTTTCTGCTAAATCAAGATTTTCTAAATTGATAACAAAATTCTTTTCCTCGCTGTACAATCTGTACCGTTCGTCATAATAAGTCATATTTATCATGAAGTTGTTTTTCCCCGCACTTAAATCGCTTCCAGATAATTTTATTCTGAAGTTCTGGTCTGAAATAAAGTTTTCAAAATTCCATGATTGACTAAAAACATTATTTGTTAGAGAAATTCTGATATTTTTTGGAGTCGAACTAGATTTTTTTGTTATATTAAAATCGATTGTAAATTCATCTTTATAATTTACTGTGTCTGGGTGTGCAAGATCAATAATTTTCAAGGAGGGTACATCATATATATTTATAGTTAGGTAATTGTTTTTTAAAACTTCATCATTTTGAAGCGTAAAAATAAGTGTTCGAACACCCGGAATTCTAAAAACAATTTTTTTTTCAAAATTTTCTGTTTTTTTAGCTGTGATTTCTATTTGTTCGCAAACTTCATCAACACAAAAAGTGAGCCTTTGATTTTTATTTCCCGTATTGTTTATTGTACAATAAAAATTATATTCCTGACCTACATAAATATAATCATTTATTGCAGAGCAACTTAAAAGAATCTTTTCAGAGTAAGGTAAAGTTATTTCCTGAGTTCTTACTGAATCAGCCATTCTTTTTGCTTCATCATAAGAATAAAAAGAACTTGCGCTTGAACTTGAGAATTCGGCTTCTGCAGTCTCGTCTCTAGAACCAATTACTTTTATTGGAAAAGTATAAATGTATCCTGTATCAAGATCTTCATTAATTTTAACAATCCATGCAAGTGTTTTTTTCTCAAATGGTTTTAGAATAATATTTTGTTTGTTTTTGTCAAGGTATTCAACATTCTGCGTATGTGCCAAATATATCTCATCTGCAACATAATAAGGATTATTATTTGAGATCTCTGCTATAATAACGTTGTAGGACCCAATGGCAACTCTAGACTTCCAAGGTTCTACACTAATTGAAATCTGTTTTTGTATCTTTCTTCCTAAGCTAACAACTTCTGTATTAAATAATAGTTTACCAATAACTAGCTTTGCATTTCTTGCCCTATATTCATAATTAATTGACGATTTGTTTGAATCTATAGTAGACCTAAACTTAATGTGTGCAGAGTCAATATAACCAAACTCGCCGTATGTAACATCAAAAGGTATCCAGCCATAATCCGGAAAATAAACTTCAGCCCATCCATGAGGACCCCACGGATCTACATTTTCTAAATTTGTATATGCAATTCCGCTTACAAATTTTGCAGGTATACCGAGCGCTCTATTCATTGAAATAAAAAGATTAGTAATTTCGTCACAAACACCTTGTTTTGTCATTATTAC
>JAWABG010000049.1:0-9508 GCA_038884715.1 Candidatus Woesearchaeota archaeon
TGAAGATTCGCGAAGGGGTAGGTAGAGTTGAATTTGAGTTTATTGGTCAAGGAAAAACAAACAGTCAACAACCAGGTCCAGAGTCTTTTGGAGCTAGGGAAAGGCAAGATATGCGCGATATTGTAAGCTTAAACAAAATTAAGACAAGCACCCATGCTGCACTACACAGTCAGAGTCTTGCTGGTCTTACAAAAGAGGGTTTTGAAGGTTTTGCACAACAAATGGCTTTAAAGGAAATTGAAAAAGCTATAAATTTTGCAGCTGAGGCAACCAAAGGTGGTGCTGTTGTTTTTCATTTACAAGAATGGATGAGACCTATTAGTGAAGTAGAAAAGAAGCCAGATAAACGTGTTTTCAAAGGATATGAAGAAGAGCCAAAGGATGCAACATTTTATGTTGTTGATGACAGAACAGGCAGATTTGTTGGACAAATTAGTAAAGATCAAAAGATTTATGTTCCAAAATTTGAAACAGTAAAAGACAAATTTCCAGAAAAAATTGGCAAGATTGATGAAAAAACAGGAAAAAAAATCAGACCTGATGACTGGATAGATATCAATGGCAATATTATCCCAAAAGATACTTCAGAATTGATTTTACTATTTAATAGGGTACCAAAATGGAAAGCTAATGAAACAAGATTTGATGTTGAAGAGAAAGACTGGAATTATTTTGAAAAAGAAGCAAAAGAATGGAATGCAAATCCAGAAAATAAAGACAAACAAAGAACTCCTGAAGAAATGTTTTTAATTAATCAATATCAAAATGAAATTCTGTCTCTACGAGGTAATTCATTGTATCATGGACGATATTATGAAAGAGAGAAGCACAGAAAAGATAAAATTGAACAAGCACTAAAATTTTATGAAGAGCTTGACAAAAATATTCCTGAAAAAGAAAAATGGAAATTGATGCAGAAAACAGGAGAGTTTGGTGGCCTTATTCCTGATGATGTTGAACACCCAATAGAAACTTTAAAAAAAATGCTTAAAGAAACAAAGGATACATTAAGACACACTCACGAAGCATCAGCAAGTGCAGATGCAAGAGCACAACAATATGAAAAAATGCTAGAGCATTTAAAACCAATTAAAGTTGAGGGTTTAAAAAGAACAACTGAAACTATTGCACAAGCTGCTCTTAAAGCAAGAGAGTATACACAATTGCATAAAAATGAACTAGATGAGAACATTTATGTTGCTCCAGAAAACTGGGATCCACACTATTTTGGTAGCCATCCTGACGAAATATCAGAAGTAATTAGAATGTCGCGAGAAAAAATGGCTGAAAAATTAAAAAGCATAGGTTATAGTGAAGAGAACGCAAAAAAAGAAGCAGCAAAGTACATCAAAGCAACTATTGATTTGGGCCATATGAATATTTGGAGGCAATTCTTTAAGGGAGATAAAGAATATAAAGATCCTCAGGAAAGAGAAGAAGCATTTAAAAAATGGTATCTTGACAAATTAGAAGGTATGGCAAAAAAGGGATATATTGGACATATTCATCTAACAGATAATATGGGTTTTGATGATGAGCATCTAACACCAGGACAAGGAAATGCACCTATAAGAGAAGCTTTATTAATATTAGAAAAACACGGTCTTAAGGAGTTTATTATTGAGCCAGGAAGCTTTAATACTTTAACAGCTATGTATGATACATGGGCCGAGTTTGGCAGTCCTGTTTATGGTTTTGAAAGAGCTCCGAGTTTTAGAGGTTTTAGACATTCACATTTTGGGTATACTGCAGCACCCACATACATTGTAGGTGCATATAGCCCAAGTAATGAATGGAAATTATGGAGTGAGGTTCCTCTTGAATAAAATTAGTTAAATTAGTTAAGAGAGTTATCTTTTCAATTATATTTCCCATTAAAAATTCCAAGTTATTTTATAATAAAATTGACAAAAATAAAGAATAATTTTAAATAATAGTTAATAGAATTATACTATATTGAATAAAAATTATATTAAATAATAATAAATTTAAATAAAATTATTCCAAAAAGAGGTGGGTGTTTGGAATTCACTATAGAGAAAAGAAAAAAAGTTGATGCTAAGAGATTTCATCCGCAGCATATGGAAATCGCATATGAGTTTTCTAAAAAAATCTATAAGGAATTAAAGGATTTCATAAAGGCGCTTGTTTTATTTGGAAGTACTGCAAGAGGTATAACATCTAATGATATTGATATACTTATTATTGTTGATGATGTAAATGTGCAGCTAACAAAGGAATTAGTACAAACATATAGGCTTATAGTAGAACAAACTGTTCTTAGAACCAGCAAAAGACTACATATTACAACAATGAAACTTACTAGTTTTTGGGAATATATAAAAAACGGTGATCCCATAGTATTAAATATTCTAAGGGATGGAGTGAGTATTCTTGATACAGGTTTTTTTGATCCGATACAAGCACTGTTAGCACAAGGAAGAATTAGACCAACTAAGGAGTCAATTTGGAATTATTTTAATAGGTCACCAATAAGTCTTCATAATTCAAAATGGCATATCCTCCAAGCCACTCTTGATTTGTACTGGGCAGTAATTGACAGTGCCCATGCTGCATTAATGAAATTAGGTTGTGTACCAGAGACACCAGAAAATGTTGCATCACTTCTTGAAGAAAAGATGGTAAAACCGGGTTTGTTACATAAAAAATACCCAAAAACAATGGAACATTTTTATAACGTCGGAAAACTAATTATGCATAACGAATTACGAGAAATTTCTGGGGAGCATTATGACCACTATTATAGAGAAGCAAAAGAGTTTGTTGAAGTCATGCAGGATTTTATTAAGAAAAAATAATTAAGTGAAAAGATATATTAAAGAATTGCATTCAGGTTATAATCTGAGATTTTAAAAGATAAGTTATTATCTATAATAACTTTTTTTCTTATAACAAACTTTTTAAGCTCAAAAAAAACCCTAATAACATGACATTTGATTCTGATAAGAAAAATTGTATGCTAAAGATGATTAGTATGGATAAATCAAGAAAAAAATCTATTGATAAAGAAATAATTCCAATTTTAAATATTATTAATAACAACAACAATTTTTATACTACTAGCAGTTGTTCAGGCAGGATTTATTTGTTAACAGAATCTAAAAATAACAAAAAACACGAAGTTAAATGGTTATACGTCAGCCACATACCTATAAAGTCTTCAGAAATTATTAATGTTTTATCAAAAGATCTTCCTTGTGAGACAATATGGTTTAGACAAGAAGGAATGATTCTCCACGTTGCGTGCAGATCTATAAATTCAGCAAATAATTTACTTCAAATTGCTAGAATAACAGGGTTTAGAAGATCAGGAATAATATCTGATAACAAAAGAATTATTGTTGAGATATGTTCAACTGAAAAAATGGATGTACCTATTGCTAATAAGAGTGTTCTTCTAGTAAATCAAGATTTTATTAAATTTATTGTTAAAAAAGCAAATAAGAAGTTTAAGATAAATCAAGAAAAAATGAATAATTTTTACCATAAATTGAAATATAAAATAAATAATCTATAAAAATTCTAATAAATAATTTAATAAAGAATAAAATTATTCCTAAAAAATTTAAAAAAATTTAATAATTAATAAATATGAAGCTTGAAAAATATAAAGATAAAATTCCTGAAAAGATTTTTTTATTGTTAGAAAAAAAGTTTGAAGAACTTAGACCATGTCAGTATAAATCAATCGACAAGGGTTTATTTAAATACAAAAATCTTCTTATTTGCACACCAACAGCATCAGGTAAAACGTTAGTAGCAGAATTAGCTATCTTAAATGCCTTATTCAATAATAAGGGAAAATGCGTTTATGTTGTTCCTTTAAGGGCGTTGGCAAATGAAAAATATAAAGAGTTTAAGGATAAATATCCAATTAAAACAGCTATATCGAGTGGCGACATTGATACTAATGATGCCTGGCTTGAAAAATATGATTTGATAATCACAACCAGCGAGAAATTTGATTCCTTAATAAGACATAATACACCCTGGCTTGGTGAGGTCAAAGTTGTAATAATAGATGAAATACATTTACTTAATGATCCTGTTAGAGGTCCAACAATTGAAATTCTTATTACAATTCTTAAAAAATTACTAAAGGAACTTCAAATAATATGTCTGAGTGCAACTATAGGCAACCCGGAAGAGCTGGCGAGATGGTTAGAAGCAGAACTCGTTATTGATAATTGGAGACCAATTAGACTATATCAAGGTATTTATTTAAAAGGAGAAATTGATTTTATTAAGTAAATAATCTATCCTAAAGTAATAGAACACGCATACATCTATTAGTCTGAAAAATAAAACCTTTTTTTTCTTACAATAAATTAGATAATCCTTCTTTCACTTTTTGAGAGAGCATCACAATTCTATCTTTCTTTCCTTTTGCTCTTTTCAAATGAATGAGATTTCTGTCAAAATCAATGTCCTGCCATTTAAGATTTATTATCTCGCTTACTCGTAAACCCGCAGAATATCCAATTTGTATAATTAGCCTATGATTGATGTTTTTTGTAGCTGAAATAAGCATTTCAATTTCTTCTTTTGAAAGAATTACTGGAAGCTTCTTTTCCCTTTTAAAATTGGGCAGATTGTTCAGAATATCTTGTATTTCTGAGCTATCTTTTTTGATTGTGTTGAGATAAAATTTGATTGCAAACCCCGCAGATCTTACCGTCTCGTCAGAATTATCTTTTGCTATTAATCCAAGAAGGAAGTCTCTTGGTGATTTTCCAGAAGACACAAATTTCTTAATATGGTGTAGATAGTTATCTATCGTCTTTTGTGAATAACCCTTAAGCCTGCACTCTTGAACTACAATAGTTTCAATCTCAGTTTCAGTGTGAAGTTGTTCGTTCATAAAATGTGATAAAAATCACCAAATATATAAAATTAAAATTTCGCATTTCATTGCAAATTCTAGTATTAAGCGTAATAAAACTACGCTTAATACATGTTATATTCAATCGTCGTGTAGAATTATATTGGGGGGTGAGCCGCCTACGAGGTTCATTCAGAACAAATAATCTTGCTTCGCAAGTTTATAATAAAAATAGGGGGCAGTTTCTACTCTGCTAATGTTTTTTGAAGAACTTTTTTTCTATTCATTTCTTTTTCAATATCTGGTTTAACCTTGGTTATATACTCTGGTTTTTTAGAAATTTTTTTATCTATTGCTTTTTTGTATCCTTCGTTTATCTCATATCCTACATATTTTCTCTTTAAATCTTTAGCAACTTGCGCTGTTGTTCCACTCCCCATAAAGGGGTCTAAAACTAAATCTCCTTCATCAGAAGCACACAAAATTGCTAGTCTCGGTAAATCTGGGGGATACATAGCACAATGTCCGTCATCACCAAACCAACCTTGTTTTACAACAGGAAAAGTCCAAACATTTCCAATATCTTTCCATTCTTGTTTTCTTGCCTTTCCCTAGCTCCAAAAGACTCTGGACCTGGTTGTTGACTGTTTGTTTTTCCTTGACCAATAAACTCAAATTCAACTCTACCTACCCCTTCGCGAATCTTCATTTGAAGAGAATTAAGAGTGTTTTCCATTGGATTAGTGGTTCCTCCTAATTCATTAGGACCTAATTTTGTTTTTGGTTTATCTTTTTTCTCATCAATTTCAATGGGTTCTTCTAATGTTGGTTGAGTGGCGTCTAGAGGAATATAATAACCCCTGTCCATGGTATTATAAAAATTTTGGTTGAATTGCATTTTTTTTGTTATATCTAATTTTTTTATGATTTTTTAATAAAATTAAAGATTAATATTTTATTTAATATTTTATCTTAATCTTATTTTTTTCTCAAGCATTTTTAGTACATCTTCTGATCTTGTGATATAGTTATTTATGTCTTTTTGTCTTGAGTATTGATCTTGTCCTAATTCTTTAATTTGTTCTTTTAGTCTATAAAAAGATTCAATATTATTATCTGTGATACCTTCATTTATTATTCTTTCATATAATTCCTTTGTCTGGTTGTATTCCTGCTTGAGTGTTTCAATTGGACCACCGTATTGAACTTGTTGAACTATATTCAATTTTTGTTGTTCAACTAATTCTTCAATCGAACCAAGTTTTTTTCTGATTATCTCTTCTTGTTCGAGGAATTTTTTTTCTTCTTCCTCTCTTAATTCTTCAATAGTTTTTTTTATTAGTTTTTCTGCTTCATTAACTTCTTTCTTTTTTCTTCTCTTTAATTCTGCAAATTCTTTTTTTTTAGCTTCTTCTAAATCTCTAAGTCTTTTAATTCTTTCTTCCGGACTTAAATCCCTTATGTCGTTTGATATTATTACCATAATTAGATCAAACTTGTTTTTTGATTCTTACCACGCAAGTAGTTTATGAGATTTTTTATAATTTTTATAAACTAGCCATAACGCTGTTTTTGCATCACTACTTGCACTTTTTTTATTATCTTTTTTTTCTTTTCCTTTATTATTTGTAAAAACATTCCCTAATTCTTTTGGAACTAAAGAGCCAAACAGTATCTTAAAACCATCTATTAATCCACCAATTGGTTCTAAACTACCCTGAAAAAATGATTCTTTTTTTTCCTCTGTTTTTTTTTCTTTTGGAATTAGTTCTCCTGCTTTTTCTAAGTATCTATTAAGATCATCCTTTAGTGCATCCATCGCTGCCTGAATTGATTGGTCAATAATTCCTAACAATTCCATATCTTCTTCATCACGCATTTTTTTATAATTTTCAATTTGTTTGTCATTCCAAGCATATGCCCGAAGATTCATCTCCATTCTTCCCACATGAACAGGACCTCTTTGATATTCTTGTTGGTAGCTCATAATTGGTTTTGTTGTTAACTTAAACGATGATATAATGACGGGATGATAATCTCCTTTTGGATCATCTCTCTTAGCAAGGAACTCTAATTCAATTATAGATGTTTCAAAAGCACTAATTAATTCTGGATCATTAAAGTGATCTTCGCTCATTGAAAGTCTTTTAATGTTTCTAATGTACGGTTTTACCCATCCTGCATACATTTTAATAATCCCCCAATGTTGTCTTAAATATTTTAAATTAAAGATAAACCTGTTATTTAGTTCGATTTCTGTTTTCTCCTTCCAATTAATATATGAGAACATTTTTCTTTTTAAGACATTTTTTACACTCGGGTTATATGGAAGCTCTTCAATTTTCTGATCGAGTTTTGACAGATCATAACATTGAAAATTAAAAAATAAGTCAGGTAGTATTGTAAAACCTACTTGTTTGGCCATTCCATACACGCTTGTTGGTTTTTCAGTTCCACCTTCAACCAAGTCTATATAGATTCCTTTTAAAGTAACATCTGCACTTTTAGTTTTTGGTGCCTGCTTGTATATTTCTAGTCTTTCTTCAATAATTCTGATTTCTCTCACTAATTGAAATAGATCTTTAATCATCTTACCTATTGTTGCAAATAATGTTTGCACTTTGTCTTGTTGAATACCTAATCTTTGGCTACTTTGACCCCAGAACGCACTGTTCTCGCTCGCAGAAAAAATATCCTTTATTTTGATTATTTTTGGAAATGCTTGATCTTGTCTTAAATGCTCAAGAACCCAAAAATATGATTCTTCTATAGACATTCCAAAGCTTTCAAATATTAAACGGTATTTTTTTTCAGGTTTCGGGTAGCCTGTTCTTGTTAATGGATGAAATTTGCCTGCATTTGATATGTTGGCTATTTCAGATCTTTCCTCATCTGCATGTTTTTCCGCATCTTCTTTTTTTATAGAACTCCAATCAAAATCTTTTTTATCATGATAGATGTTTTTAAATTCACTTTGATAGAATCCATACTTGATTAATCTTTGTTGAGGGGTGAGCATTTTATTAAGTTATTAATTCTTTATTAATTCTTTCTTCTATTTCATTTATTATATTTTAATTATTCTTATATTTTTATATATTCTTAGAGCTATATTCTTACAACTAAGTCATTTGTTTTTTAATTTCTTTATTTATAAACATTACGTTTTGTTCTAGAAAAAATATCTAAATAATAAATTAAAAACTTTGAATAATAAATTGAAAACAGTTATTATTAAAATTATCTAAAGATTATCAAACTTACAGAATAAATTTTTCTGTTTTTTCACCATAAGCTCTATCGCCTGCATCACCTAAACCAGGAACAATGAATCCCTTGTTATTTATTTCAGGATCTATTGTAGCAATAAATATACTTATTGAATTGTTATACTTCAAAATATTATCTATCCCTTGTTTCGAGGCTATTGCTCCAATGATAATAATTTTTTTTGGTTTTTGTCTTTCAATAAGTTTTATAGCCTCAAGTATACTTCCTCCAGTTGCAATCATTGTCTCACAAATTATTACTATCTTTTCTCTTAGATTTGGTAAAGAACTATATCCTATTTTTGATTTCAATGTTTGCTCATTTCTCATTTCTCCAATAAAACCCGCTTCAGATTCCGGGAAAACCTTTTTTACACCTTCGTATATCATTAATCCTGCTCTGAGTATTACTACTAAAATTGGTTGTTCAGAAATAACATTGTGTATTGCTTCTTTTTCTAATATCGTCTTTACAGATTTTTTTGTTGTTGATAATATTTTTGTCACATCCAAAGCTAAGTATTCACCAATTTTTGATATACAGTTTTGAAATTCACTTGGTTTTGTATTTGGATCTCTTGCCTTTAAAATATATTGCTCAATTATTGGATTTGTATTAATTTTCATTTTGAAGTTCGTTTTTGATATTTTTAATGAATTTATCAAAATCCTCAATTTTAATACATGCGCCACATGCAAAATCGTGTCCTCCGCCGTATCCATTGATTCCTTTTAATGCTTTTTCTAATATTGGTAAGACCTTTATCTTGGCACTTCTTAGTGAACATTTCATCTCACCTTTTTTTTCTCTCCCTATTATGACTAATTTTTCTGGATATAACACTAATAATTCGTTGCTCATGTCTGCGCTTAATGACATTCTATCATCATTATATGTAAATAGAAGAAGCTTATCGTTACTAACTTTTACGTTTTTTATTAATGCTTTATATATTTTATTAACTTTTTCATATTTTTTATAAAGAAACTTTCCTTGACTTGTTGTTTGTTTTAAAACCTCGTAGGGACTTGTTAATCTAATCATTATTTTAATAGATTTATATGCATCTTTGCTTGATCCCATCAGATTAAAAGAGAATATTCTAAATAATTTTCCAAATTCAGAATTAAAAAGTGCTTCTTGAACGGTTTTAATATTATTTGGAAGTATATCTGGATAAAGTTTGGAAAACTCTTCTCTAAATTCTGGCATATACCAGTCTCCTACAATGCCAAGCATCGCCAACCATAAAAAATCTTTATTATTTGATATCTTATATGCCCAATAGCTAGTTGGTCTATTATCTTCTGGATTTTCTTTCCTGGGATTAAAATATATTACTTTTTTGGACTTTTGCAAGGGGTGGTGGTCTAACCAAATAATCTTTTGGTTGCA
>JAWABG010000050.1:0-9435 GCA_038884715.1 Candidatus Woesearchaeota archaeon
CCTGCAAGTATGATATCGAATATCATGGCTTGAAAATGAATTGATGGAATTGCAGCTGATTGATGTGTATTTGCATAATGGTTAATCTTAATTTTTCCCCATGCAGGTATTGTTGATTTAAATAATTCACCGTAGATATATCTGTAATCGGGTTCCCTATCTGTACTCAGATATTTTTGTATTTGTGTTAGATTTCTATTGATTACTGCAGGTTCATCTTGTTTACCAATTCTATCTGTGATTTCGATTATAAGACCAATTATTCTTTTTTCTTCTGAAGATATTTGATCTGAATCAATATTTTTTAATACACCGTCTATTGAGTTCCTTTGCAATGTATTTACAATTTTTCTGATGTCAGGATGAAGTGCTTTAATTACACTTTTTAGATTTTTATCTTCATATTTTATATTTTCAGAATCTAGTATTTTTTTGCAATATTCTAAACAAAAATCTTCAGATACTTTTTCAAATGTAAATTGCTGTGTTCTACTAATTAATGGATCGATTACTTTTGATTTATAGTTACATGTAAATATAAATCTACCATCATCAAATTGTTCCATAACATGACGAAGTACAGCCATCGCATTTTGAGATAAGTAATCCATCTCATCTATGAATACAATTTTTTGTTTACTTTTCAGGGGAGGAGATTTCAGAAAACTTATTATAGTATTTCTAACATAATCTACCGAGTTTTGGTCTGATCCGTTAATTATTAAACAATCTCCATCATCTTTAATTAACTGATCTATAAAGATTCTTGCTAATGTAGTTTTACCTCCGCCAGGAGGTCCGCTGAGTAGTAAGTGCGGTATGTTTTCTTCTTTCAAACATTTTTGAAAAAATTCCTTTTGTTCGTTTGTTAGTACCATTTCATCAAGTGATTTAGGTCTGTATTTTTCAACCCATAACTTGTGGTCCGGCATAAGTACAATCTCCTTGCTAGTTAGTGATTAATCTAGATTTTTAGATATAGATGTAATATATTCATCTTCGAATCTAACAATATCAAAAGTTCCATTTACTATGTATCTATATTTCAGAACAAATTCATATAAATTTTTTTCTGTTCTTACATCTTGTAAATTATATTCGAATAGTTCTTTTATTAATCCGAGTTTGAATTTTTCCGGCGCTGTTTTACCATTTTCAGTTTTACAACATGTATTACCAAGAGTATTTTTTGATATCTGATCTAAGTTCCATACATTTTTTACATGTGAATTTTTGTCTCGTTTTTGCTTTTCTAATGCTTCAATACAATTTTTAGTTTTATAAATTTGTTTCCATATTTCACAGAAAATATCAAAATTATAAAAGTAATATTTTTTATTTCTTGTAATTCCATCTTCTGATAAAATTCTTGAATTTCCTAAAATTAACTTCGTATCAAAGTTAATAGTATTGAAGCCAACTACTATGTTTCCATTTAAGTATTCAAGTAAGTTTTTATGTTCTGTGGTTGTACTTCCCCAAAATTTATATACGTTTTTGTTATATGAATATGTTACACAAGATGATATACCCATACCTTCTATATTTTTCCACCCGCCTTCTACTTCATCAGGAAGTTTTTGCGTCTCTACATCAGTAACTATAATATCTTTATCCATGATAATTTCCTTTACTGTTTGTAGTTGACATGAGAGTATTTTAACTTTTATTCTAGTAAGTTAAATCATTATCTTTTTACATGAAAAAAAGACATATTAACGAAATTAAAAGAATAAAAGTTAAAAAGAGAAACACTATATAAAAAGTAAGACTAATTTTAATTTTAAGGAAGTTAATATGTTTGTAATCAAGAAAAGTTATGGAAAGTGTGAATGTTGTAGATTAATAAATTCACCATCATGTATAATTGAGACTAATTCACCTGAAAATTTAAAAGATGTTAGTGTAATTTTTATTGCTGAGAATCCAGGAAAAGAAGAAGTTAAGCATAACCCTCCGACTCCGCTTATTGGAAGAGCTGGAAAGATTTTTAGAAAACAGTTTGATTTTTATATTAAACCAAATTTTAAGTATGCAATAACTAATTCTGTTTTATGTGCAACTATAAATAAGGATAATACAACAGGAAATGCTACATATGAAGACGTTGATTTATGTAGAGGTAATTTTGAAAAACTTATTGAACTTTGTAATCCTGAATTAATAGTTATATTTGGAAATATAGCTTCATATGCATTTGGACTTGGTAAAACAGGAATTATGTCTAGAAGTTATCAGTATCATACATGGAATAATAGAACTATATATGCATTTCCGCATCCGTCTTATCTTGCTAGACAACAAGGAAATATAGAGGAGAGTAAGAAGTTTGAATCTGGATTTAAAGAAATTAAAAGATATTTAGACCTAAAGCTGAATCGTATAGAAAGTAACGGTTTCTGTAAAAATACAGAAGAAGAAATAAATGGACTAAATACGGAGATTAATACGGACTTTAATGCTGAAAAACGTGGGTCTGAAAATTTTGTTAGTAATAATAAGATAAATCTTACCAATTCTGAATATGGATATGTATACAAAATAGATAAAAAATTTTATTCAAAAGATTATCGATTAGAAGATGTATTCTATCAGAAGAATTTTGATAGAGTTGTTTATGTATTTAGAGATAAAAACAATAAGAAAATATTTTATGAATATCCGAAAGTATATGATAATTATTACTACTATCAAAGTCATAGTAATAATTCTTCTATTATTGAAAAAAGAGATAATCTAGAACTTGTACTATGTAATTATCAAGAGAGAAAAAATAACTCATCATGTTATGAATCAGATGTAGATATAGCTGTTAAACATAGTATAGATTATTATTTACAAAGTCAAGGAGAATGTGAAAAAATAAAGCAGAATATATTGTTCTTAGATATTGAAGTATATACTTTTAATGATAAAGTATTTCCAAGTGCTGAAAAAGCTGATTATCCAATTTCTTTAATTTCATTTGCTGTAGATGATGGACCCATTGAGACTTATTTATATCGAATTGAAAGTAAGATTGATAAAAACATTGATACGTTTTTGAAAGAAAATCAAGATATTAAAATTACAGTTTTTACAAATGAAAAAACAATGCTTGAAAGTTTTGTTAAGAGATTACATCAACTTGAACCAACAATTATAACTGCATGGAACGTATCATTTGATATTGGATACATTTATAACAGAATGGGTAAACTTGGTTTAAACAGAAGAAGTATTTCAGTATTTGATGATTGCTATATCGATCCAAAAAATCATATGTGTTTAATATCAGGTTATATTGTTCTTGATATGATGACTATTTATAAGAATTTTATACAGAACAAAGAAGAAAGTTATTCTTTAGAAGCAGTATCTCAAAAAGTTTTAAAGAAAGGAAAACATAGTTTTTCGTGTTCTATGTGGGAACTTTATGAAAAGTATATTGGTGAGTACATAATCTATAACAGAATGGATGTTGAATTAATTGTTGAACTAAACTCTACTTTGAAACATATTGAATTACTTGACGAAATTAGAACAATTTCATTTTCTACATGGAAAGGCTCAAGTACGACTATAGGACAATCTGATGGTTTAGTACTTTCTAATTTGAAAAAGAAAGGATTATGTGCAAGAAACAGAAAAGAAATAAAAGAAAAGAAAGTCATTAAGGGTGCGTGGGTTAAGGATGCGATTGGGGGTAAATATACTTGGTTTGTAGATTGGGATTTTACCAGTCTGTATCCAAACATCATTAGAACTTGGAATTTAGGACCCAATACGTATTTTGCTAAAATAGATGAAGATATAGCTTTTCGGTTGATATATGATTCTGAAAATATAGATCTTGAAAGTGAAATTGATTACATAAGTGATCCAATAAATAAACCACTAAAAGAAAAGAAAAAGATTAAAGAAGTCATTCAAATTATAAAAGATAGTAAAGCTACAATAAATATTTCAGGATGTTTATTTAAAAGTCATGATTCTGAAAAATCAATATTTTTTGAAATATTTGATTATTTACTTGAAACCAGATCTTTGTACAAAAAACAAATGTTCACATGTAAAAATGCAAAAGAAGAAAAAGTATTAGATAACAAACAATGGGCTTTAAAAATTTTAGCGAATTCTCTGTATGGAGTTCTTTTGAACGAGTACTTTAGATTTTATAATCCTGATCTTGGATATTCAATTACAGCGACAGGTCAAGAATCTGTTAAGTATTCTGGTTACCATCTAAACAAGTATCTAGAAACAGGAGAATACAACACCGATAAGAATTTTCAAACTGAAATTGACAAAAAATTAAAGTACTTACATTATGCTGATACAGATTCATTATTTATTAAAATTGGAGAGTACATTAGAGATATAGAGAAAAAAGATGAAATAAGTACGAATAAAATACTTGAATATGTTAAGAAAATATCTCCTGTTTTGAATAAGAACATACTAGATGAATTTGTAAAAAAGCACAATATAGATACTAAGAATTCGTATCTAGTACTAAAACAGGAAATTATTGCTGATAAAGTATATTGGTTAAATGTAAAGAAAAGATACGCTTTACATATTATCAATCGAGAAGGACATGATGTAGATAAAATCGACATCAAAGGTATTGAAACACAAAGAAGTGATTTTTCGCAGTTAACAAAGGAACTACTAAAAAATATCTTGAATATGATCTTACTTGAAGACGAAATTGATATTGATAAGATTTTTAGTTATGTTGAAGAAAGAAAAGAAATGATTAAAATACTTTGTAAAGAAAGAGATAAAAGAATAGGAAAATCAGTTTCTTTTTCTAAAGACCTTGTTGATTACAAGACAGTAAGTAGAGGAGTAAGAGGAATGTTATTTTGGAATTCTTTAGTATATCCTGTTTTTGTACCAGGTACAAAAGGAATCGAGATACCAATACTTGGGATCGATATAGACAAAGCACCTGAAGAAGTGAGAAACAACTACTATTCTAAACCCTATATAGACATTGGTAGTAAGAAGATTCCGATTAGTGATTTAGATAGTATTGTAATTCCTGAATCAGAGGAAAAAATTCCTGACTACATAATTCCTAATGTTAAAGAAATAATTAAGTTTAGTGTCGACGATAGAGTCGATCTTTTATTAGAACCTCTTATAAAGAAGTCATCTGTGATACTTACTTTCTGATTGTTCGAAAAAATGGTTTTTCAGAGTTATTCTTTTATAAGATCCTTTACCTTTTTTAGGTTTGTGTATTTTTGTACCTCTTAGTAGTATACCGCCTGTTTTTTTGTTTTTAATTTTCATTTTATATTTCATTGTTCATCCTTTCAGATTGTTATTATTTTTTTGTTCATAGATTGATATACACGAATAAAAATAAAACGTATAACACTATATTACTAGAGGAGTTATTTATGTCAGACTTTAGTAGTCATATAGAAAATGTTTATAAGTTATTTGATGAGAAAAAAGAACTATTCATTAATAAGAACAAAGATTATGGTTGTTCTTATATTAAAGCAGGAATGATCTTGAACATGATTCTAGATAATCAAAAAATTATTCTAGAAAAAACTGATGATCATGTAGCTTACCAAATTATTACAAGAATGCTAGATAAAATTATCAGATACTGTAACTTAAGATTTATTATGAAAGATAAAGAAGGCAATGTTAAAGAAAAGAGCAGTGATACATTGTCAGATCTTGGTGTTTACTCTTTAATGCTTTCTGAGCTTGAAAATAATCCACTTAAGTAGGATTAGGTAAAAATGAATTCTGAATACTTAAAGAAGTTTTTAACTGAAAAAGGTATATACAGAAGAACTACAGCAAATGGAAAAAATTTTGAATGCTTCTGTATTTTCTGTAACGATCATAAAGATGATAAAAAAGCAAAACACTTGTATGTGTCAACATGTGATAATGTTTATCATTGTTGGTTATGTCAGTCTTCTGGTACAATAACTAATTTAATTAAAAAATTAACATCTGATTCAGTTAGTGTAATTAAACATATATTCACTGAAGAAGAGTTAAGAAAAACAAAACAGTATAAGAACGGTAATACTGGAAAGATTATTCAGAAGGTAAACACTGTTAAGTATACGCTACCTGAAATCGCCAGAGATGATTTCTTGGCAAAAAGAAAATATATTAAACAGAGAATAGATTTTCAGGGTGAAATAGAGGAAATACCAAATTTAATTTTTGATATTAAAAAGTTTATATCTATAAACAAACTAGATGATAAAGTACCAAAGACTTTTAATTTTCAGTTTTTAAATGATAATTATGTTGCGTTTCTACTTCATAATCATTCAATGATAATTTGCAGAAGTATATCTGAATACATACCATTTAAATTTGTAAAGATTCCGTTGCAAGATAGAATAGAAAATTTGTCTGATTATTATGTTTTATTTGGAAACAAGTATCCTGATAGTAAATTGGTTGTTTTATCAGAAGGGATTTTTGATATTTTAGGATGTTATTTTTCTAGAAAATTGAATTTTCATAATGATATAAATATGTATGTATCTTGTCAAGGTTTTGATGGTTATTCAAATGTTCTTAAATCATTATGTTTCGATTTTCATTTGTTTAATATAGATGTAGTTATATTAAGTGATTCTGATAAAAAAATTCAGAACTATAAAAATATTTTGTCAAAGAATATTCATAATATAAATAGTTTTCAAATATACTATAACAAAGGTAAAAAAGATTTCGGGACTTTTCCTGTTGAACCAGTACAAGGAGGTAAATTAAAATGAGTAGACAAGTTGAGAAATTCAGAAAATTATTCTATGATACTTTATTTGACGGTATTTTTGTTAGTGAATCTTTTAGTACAAGAGATATAGTAGAAGAGTGTGAGAAACAAGGAAAATTATACTCGTATAAAGGTCTGTTTATAGCACCTGTAAGATCAACATACAACAACGCCGATTGCATCAGAATTGTTTTTGTAATTAAAAGTACTGATAATGGTAAGGTACAAGATGTAGATAAAGTACTGAATCTACTAAAAGACATAGAAGACGCATTTACATATGTAGATATATGTAGACAAATTAATCATGATGGTTATATGTATATTGATACTGTCAAGAAAGTTTTATCTACAGAATAAAACATTAATATAGAAAACTTGTACTTTAGTGAACTATTACATGAAAGGAGAAAAAATGGAAAAAAAGAGTGCTAATGATAATTTAAAAGAAATTGTAGCTGATCCTAAGAAAACAGAAGAATCTATTAAGTACAATATTAAAAGAGAAAGTTTTTCAAAGTTTCTTACTGTTCTGTCTATTATTCAAGATCATTGTACAGATTGTGATATTTCACAAGGTGTAGTAAGACAAAAATCAAATGACAGAAGAACATTTTTTGAGTTTGATCTTAGTAAAGAAATTGGTGAATTATCTCTTTCTCTTACTCTTGTTAAAAGAAAAATATTCTTATTAAAATCTTTTGAAGTTGATCCATTCTTACTTCCAGAAAATACTAGTACCGATGTTATATTTGAGAAAACAAGTAGCAATTATGTATTTTCAGATGTTTTCTCATCTATACGATTTAGAATTCCAAACAGAAAGTATCTTGATAACACTTATGTTAATCGCGAGGAATTTGAAAACCTACTAAAGTTAAAAGAAGAGAATTTACTTTTAAGCACTACAATTCCGAATTACTTATCAAAAAGAATTAAAAACATTACCTCTGGTTTTGAGAATGAAATCATTATTTTTAATATGAATGAATACAAAGCAAATTTATGTGCTGAAACTGTAAGCAAAGATGATACTTCTATTTTAATTCAAGGGATTGAACTAAATAGTTCTGTAAATAAGTGTCAATGTAGGTTTTTATCTTTACCTTTTACAATTGATATTACAACCGATATAACATGTAATATTTATAAAATGAGTGATACTATCTTTGCTGCTGAATTCAAGATGAATTATCTTGGTGTTCCGATTGGTATATACTCTTACACTGAAGTTAGTAAGTAGTAATTACTAAAATATTTTATAAAGTGATAGCTATGCTTTTTACTACTAGTGTTCCTCAGATAATTTCTTATTATCCAAAGTACATCTATCTTGATAAAGTTCTTGAGCAATCTGGTTTGAACAAAGTCAAGATATATGTAGATATAAAGAATTGCTTTCAAGGACTGTATTTAGAACCATTTGCAAGACAAATTATTAGTAATTCTTTAAGGTCTAGACATCTTGATTCTTCTATATTTGAATCATTTCTTGAATTTGTTTCGTTTCATAAGGTATATGCTCGTAAACGAGGAATAGAACTAGAGATGTTCTTTTTCTTTGATTTTGGAAAGTCAGAGTACCATCATAGAGAATTTCCTACCTATAAAGAGAATCGTATAATTACAGATATGTTTCAGCTTGGCGAGGAATATAATGAATTGTACAGAAAGGTGATAAAAAAGAATCTTGATCTTATACTAAATCTTGGCAATAGATTACCAGGAGTTTTCGTAGTTAAACTTGATTATTGTGAGACAGATTTTATACCATACTATCTAATTAATAGAGTTTTTAATGATTCGACTAGTTATGTACATATCATATATAGTAATGATAAAGATATGTATCAAACGTTAAATGATTCTAATATTTTTCAGTATGTGCGTAAGAAAAATAAAATAGAAATTATTAATTCAAAAGATACATATAGAATGTACTTAAAAGAAGATATACCACTAGATCCATCTTATATAGTTTTATTAATGTCTATAAATGGTGACATGGGAGATTCTGTACCAGGAATAAAAGGAATAGCTGAAAAAACTATTTCTAAACACTGGACAGATATCCCGCAGTTATTTGGAACTATGGACAATGTTTATGAAAGAATTAAATTAGAACAACCGTTAATTAATCAATATCATTCTAATTCTAGATTTGTAAGTTTAATAAAAGATAATGAAAGTATCATTAGAAGAAACGTGAAATTAATATCATTTAAATTGATATCTGATTGGATAGATAGTAATTCTACTACTACACTTATCCAAAAAAAGAATAGTATTCATAGTAGTGTATGTAAAGATAAAAAAACAATAAGAAGCGGGAAAGTTATATATGATGCATTTGAAAAGGTTGGAATCAGTTTGTCAGTAAGTGAATCGACTATAAACAATCTATTTGATTGAACGAACAAAAATAAAAATAAAATCAGATACGAGAAAGTGAATAAAGTATGTTATCATGGAATGAAGTCTTAAACTACGTAAAACGAAGTTTAGGATTTCCTTATCATTTCTTAGAATATACTGATGAAGAAATCGTTAAAGATCTGAAAAGTTCTTGCCTTCGAAAATTTAGTACCTACTTTCCAGATAAAAGAACAATGGCGCTTGATTGTTCTGATGAAAAACTTAGAGTTCCTAATAAACAAGATTGTTTTTATTTAATTGAACCT
>JAWABG010000051.1:0-9237 GCA_038884715.1 Candidatus Woesearchaeota archaeon
AAACAAACTGTTAAAGATAAGGTTTGAAACTTATAATGATGTGAAACAACATATAAATACAACTCATCAAATAGTTCTGTTGGTTCCAGTATATCCGTATACACATACTTGTAGATACATTTATATAAAACATTTATGTATTGCATTAACTTTGTTTCATTTTGCACAAAAAAATCATCTATATCTTTCTTATCCATCTTTTTCTCCTTATTAGGTATTTTAATACTATTATACCTTTATTAATTTAAATAAAAGTGCGGGGAGTGTCCTGAAACACTACGACCCGCACAAAAGATTATGTGCCTAAAATATTAGAAAGCGTGGGCACACAACCAAAAACTATTACACTTTTCATTCTTCTAATTTTTTCTACATTTAGAATATACATCAAAGACCTGTTATTATCACCACCAGCTGTCTTAAAATCTGCAATTGTTTCAATTTCAGTTCTAAATTTTCTCACATCAAAAATAACAAAGTTCCACACATCGTGTGGGTCAAGAAAAAAATGAACCCAAAGGTTTGCTTTTGTTGTTGCAACCCCAGAAGGTTTACCCCAACTTTCATACTCAATTGCAATATTTCCAGTATATTTACTTTTTTTCTCTTGTTTTACTTCAATCCTCAAAAGACTGTTGGTTTCCGTAATAATTTCAATATCACAATCCTTTGTGTCATTTAGACTACTGTCAATCTGCATAAACCTAAAAAGGTCGTTGAGAAGATAACACAGAATATTCGAGTAATTAAGTTTCTGTTGAAACTGTTCACTAACTTCTTGTTTGGTAAGCATTTGTTTTTGCATCTTAGTCTCCTCGATTGTGATAAAATAAATTTTCCAACACACAAAAAATCAGATAACCTAAAATAACATAAAGAATAATTTTAATACCAACTAATACTTCAAAAATCTGGGTAAGCATTTGTTCCATAAAAAACTCCTTTCTTTTTTATTTATATTAATTTTACCTAATATTTTTTCATAAGAAGTGGTAGGAAGGAAAAAACATAAGAACCTACCACCTCATATATATTATATCATACCCTAAAACAAGTGTCTAAAAATAGAATGTTTTTAGTAACTTTTTTAATATTTTTTTCAACATTTTGGTAACGCTTTAAAACTTTTTTATATAAAAAACTCTTTAAGATTTAAATTTTCTAAACCGTTACCTTCAGGTATTCTTTGTTGTTCAAACTCTTTTTGTTCCTGCATTTTTATTCTAAAATCAACCCTGTTTTCCATAATTTTTATTTTATTAACAACATTTACATCGCTTACAAAAGTAATTAAATTAACTTCAACTCCCCTGATAACCTTCCCATTAACTTTATAGATTTTCGATTGAATAATACTATCAATAAAATTAATACTTAGTATTGTCTCTTTTTGTAGTATCTTAACAGTATCATTTTTATGTAGATGTTTATTTTCACCAATAATTTCAATTGCTTTTTCAATGTTATTAGCAATAGTAAAAAGTTTTTCAAAGTGCTGGGGTTTTTCAATATCAGAATATATTTGTTTTGTTTTGAGTATAAAAGTTGCCCTTAATGCATTACTAAACTTTTTCCAAGCACTATTTCCAGCAAAAAGATATGTTTCAAAATACTCATAATTGTTATAAAAATCATCAAAATCAATATATTTCATAATAAACATATACCGACCAAGAACCCTTTCAAAAAGGTTTGTTTCCGCTCTTAATTCTTTTAATTCATCTTCATTTACTTGTAATTCTTCTCTTCTTGTGATATTTTTATAATCGTATGTTTCTTTTTCTCCTGCTTTTTCTTTTGCAAGTTTATGTAAAACATATAGGTTTTTCTTAATAAACTCTTTAACTTTATCCCTTATTTTCTGTTTTAACTCCTTTGTAAGTTTTTTAATATCAACCCCAATTCCTTTTCTCTCATCTTCATATTTTTCAATGTTAGTAAAAACAATCTTCAAGGTTTTTCTGGTAAGTCTACAATATATTGCGTATATATCTTTTTTAATATCTTCTGTGTCAATTTCAATTTTCTTTTCAATTAAATATATTTTTGTGTATCTGTTCACATCAAAGGTTTTTGCAAATTTTCTATAATTAGTCTGCTCAAAAACCGCAATAAAAGTTTTATGGATTGCATAGTCTTCTGTATATATTGTTTTTGCAAGTTTTTCTGTATATTCTTTTGTTTGTTTATGGATTTGTTCATAAACCTTAAAAAAGTTCAACCCCTGTTCTTGTTTTGTTTGTTCTTTCACAAAAACAAATATATTCTGACAACCATTTCTATATCTTGCAATAGATTGTTGTATCTGGACAATAGTCATATAACTGTAAAAATAAACATTTCCTATATTGTTGTTTAACACATTTATACCATCGCTCAGCACTATTGTTGTGAGAATAATATCAAATCCATTGGGGATAGTTTGTGTTTTTGTAATCTCTGTAAAAATGTTTCCTTCATACTCAATAGAATTAGTATTTGCATTGTGTCTTGAATAAAGTAAACCAACCTTTAGTCCTTTCTTCTCAAGTTCTTTTTTAATTATAAGCATTTTGGTAACATCATTGATATAAACTATATCAACCTTTTCTTTGTGATGATGTTTAATAATAAATCCCAATCTTTGTTCATCTTTATAGTCTTCCACATAATACATTTTTTCATAGTTTTTGGTCTTCTGTGTAAGAATATTATAACTTATTATTGTATCATTATTTTGTTCAAAAACACATTGTGGGGTTGCTGTAATTTTAATAATGGTCTTATTGTATTCTTTTATTTTTTCAACAACATTTTCGATTGCCCTCTGTCTAAAATCTTTTTGAAGCAAAAAGTTGTGGTATTCATCTATAATAACAAAATCATAATTTTCAATTGTAGGGATTTTAAACAAACTGTCATATGTTGTTATTACAATTCTTGTGTCAGAAAATTGCATACCTTCATATAGATAACAAATATCTTGATAAATTTTTCCAGATGCAAACCAGTCTGGTGTTCCAAACTTAGTTTTTGCCCTTTCTGTTTCTATCAATTGCTCAAATTTTTCTTGAAGTTGCATAACCTGTAATTGATATGGAAAAAGGAAAATAAATTTTTCTTTTGAGTGTAAAGCATAATTCAATAGTCCTGTTGTTTTTCCAGTTCCTGTTTGTGCTTTGATTTGTATTGTTTTACCTTTGTTTCTGTTTATGATATTTTGTATTGTTTTGTCTTGAATATACTCTGTTTTCTCTTCAATAGTTTTATATTCTGGTTCAACCACAAGTGCAAGGTTGTCTTGATATTCAACAAACCCAACCCCAACCTTTTCACATATATTTTTTATTGTGGCATCAATAGTATCAAACTCGCTAAAAAATATGTGGTGTTGAAAATATTGCAAAAACGCATAAGTTTCACCTGTGTGAAAGTCCCTAACAATACCAGATACCTTGTATACCATTGCTCCGTGCTTTCGACCATCATCTTCAAGAAGTGAAAAAAATGTATAATACTTATTATATTCTTTTATATCAATTTGTAAAAAATCTAAGAATGCTTTAACGCCTATATTTTTAACAATAAAATTGTTATAGTATTTTATTTTTCTATCATCTATCGTAATATCTGTTGTTACTGGGTTGTTATTTTCCTTTATTCTAGTATATTTTTTTCTTTTATTTTCAAAAATTTCGTTGAAAATAACGAAAATTCTGTGTTGCTCTTCAATAGTCAGTGGTTCTGCGTTTTCATAAAAATCCGTAAAGTCTTCAAACTCACATTTTTTGTGTGTGTTGTTTGTGCAACTTACTCTATAATCCAAAAATTCTATCAACTTTCCAGTTGCAGTTTCAAAAACTTCTTTTTTCTCTAATACTTCTTCTGCTTTCCAATAGATATGTAATCCTCTATTCTGGGAGTATTCAATATATGTTTTTGATAAATCAACTAAATCACAGATTTGTTCAAAAGTATAATCTCTTTCAAATGCATCATTTTCCTTTATATCTAAATCACAACATAACAATCCAGCTTGCTTAATAAGTATCTCTGCACTCGTAGCATTATCCCAATTGGTGTATGCTTCACTCTGATATGGTGAGTAAAAGAATTTTTTGTTGTTTGTGATTGGTCTTGCAAAAGAATACTTTGAAAATTTATTTAAATTTTTTTCAATTTTTTTATTGATTTTTTCTTGACAAATATCAGAACTATTATACAATGTTTGTGGGTAAGCATTTGTTAGAAAATTGCTGGGGTTGCTCTGGACTGGGGCAACCTCTTTTTTTTGTTGTTCTCTTTTTCTTTTGTTTTTTCCTTTCATAGTAACTCCCTATATAAATATAAACTAACTTTCAAAACATTTATAAGTTCCAATGTGCCTTATCTAATAAATTGTATCACACTTTCCATAAAGTGTCATAAATTTTTCATATATTATGTTAAATTTACCCTAATTTTTTTACTTAACATTTTGTATTAAGAGTTATAAAAAAGTGCAACTTTAACTTACATTAAAAATAAAAAAAAGTCAAGTGTGAATAACTAGTAATCATCTTTTATTATATCACAATGATTTAAATTCTTTATATTCAACCCCTTCTGAAACGATTGTAATATTATATAAAAAAAAGTCAAGAAAATTTTTATTAAATGTTAAACATTAAATTATCAATTTATTTGTTAAATTACTTGACAAACAATCAAAATGTTGTTCAATTAGTTTAACCAACTAATTAACAAAGGGGTAGTTTATGAAAACAATAGTCTTTGGTTGTCTTAAAGGTGGAACTGGCAAAACAACCATTTGTTACAACATTGCTTACACCATCAGTCTATCAGGTAGTCGTGTGTTGGTTTGTGATTTTGACTATACACAAAACAATCTATCCAACCTATTCAATATCGACCTATCGGATTATTCAACAGACAAATTCCTCAATGGACAATTGTTCAAACTATCAAACAATCTGTTTGTTCTACCAACCAACCCTCAGTGTGCTGAGTTAGAGTATAAAATATCCACCCAACTGGTTAAACATCAGTTCATCTATCAAACAGTTATACAACAGTTTAACAGTAATTTTGATTATTGTCTTGTTGACCTTTCTCCATCCTTTTCCAATTTTGCCCTCAATGCTTACGCATTTGCAGATATTATTGCAAGTGTGGTAACCCCAGACTACTTAAGTTATCAATCGCTTCTTGCAACCATTGCAATCACGAATGAAATTAAATCTGCAATTAACCCCAAACTAAAACAGGTAGGTATAATAAATAAATATTTATCCAATAGAACTACAATTGAAAAATTTACAACAGAAATAAAGAATATAATAAAATGTAGTCCTTTCCCTATTCCAGACAAAGAACTACTTCGCAGGGCAACAAGTCTTAAAAAACCAGTTCATACATTTTACCACCAGGATTACAAATTACTTAAAGATTTATTTCAAGAAACTACAAATTTTTTAATAAAGGAGTTAGAAGAATGAAAAACAAAGATAGATTTGAAATAGTATTAGATTGTGTTGACCAACTTTCCAGTTTATTCAAAACACTTTTTAATATTTCCTGTAATCTAAAAGAAAATTTTAAACCAAAAAATTGTAAAGATTGTGTTAATATACGAATATGTTTGCAACTTGATATGATTAGACAAAATTTACAAGACTTAAGAAAAGATTTAAAACTTGATGACCCTAATACTTTCAAAGAAGATGATTTTGAAATAAACATAAAGGAGATTGAAAATGGTAAATAAAAAAGAAAAAGAAGATACACCATTATTTAATCCTCAGCCTGTTGAAATTAAAAAAACTGGTTTCCCTATTACTAATACCAATACCAATAAATTTGATAAACTTTATCATACTACTAAAAAACTTAATAAAACCGTAATAAAAGGTGTTAGAATTGATATTGCAAGTGTAGAAATAATTGATACTTATTGTCAACTTACTGGTGTTACTTTTAGTAGTCTTGTCCAAAATTTTGTAGATGAATTTATACAAAATATGCCCCAAGATATTTTAAATGAAGTAGTAGAATTGATTAATAAAAAGAAAAAAATAAGAGAAAAACCCGAATAAAATTAAGTTAACATACTATATGTTATGAGAAGTTTAAAATCCATTGGTGTTATATTTTTTCAATATTGCATTCTTCACCTAAAAGGAAGTGATTTATAAACTCATTAAATTTGTTGCGGGGCATTGTAATACAACCTTCACTACCATCTGAATAAATACCTTTTGTTGAGTGTATCATTATTGAAGTTGCAATATACTTATTTTGGTGTCTGGGATTTGGGTAAATACTTGGTAATTCAATACCACCATTTTTTAATATTAAAATACTTTTTCCAAGTCTTTCTGAAAATAAACATTTTCCTTTATATTTTCCATTTTTTATTTCTACTTTTCCATCTTTTCTATTATTACTACTATCTACATTACAAATATAAATACCTAAAAGACCAGTATCATCATATAATTCTATTATACTATCAAAACTATCTCCATTAGTAAGGTAAATTTGCTGGGGTGGTGGTAAAATGTGTGATTTAATGATTATTCTCTTCAAAATGTAACTCCTGTTCCTCTGGTATAAACTTTAAATCATCGTTCTTTATTAAATCTTCTAAATATTCAATTTTTTGGGTCAAAACATATACATCAACAGAACTGTAAAAAGGATTGTAAATAGTATTTTCATATGCAACAAATTTAATTAATTCCTTCAAATAACCTATTATATCTTCAATAGCATCAACCGATAGAGCAATACTTACTTTATTGTTAATATCATTCATTTTCACCACCCCTTTTTTGTATTACATTTGTAATGTTATAAAACCCCACAACACTTGCAATTGTTATTATTGCGGTAGTGCAGTCTGTTTTTGTAAGACTTGCAACCAATTGTAAAACAACTATAATTGTAATAACAACCCAAGTCAAAACAAATTTTCTACTTTTATATTTATTCATTATTTTCCTAAAAATTTTATTATAAAATTTACTAAAAGATTATATTTACTTAAAAGAATAATAAATAAAATAATAGAAAAAATAAAAGTTAAAATAAAAGTAATAATAATAATTTTAATATTTTCTACAATATTCTTAAAATCAAGTCTAATTTTCTCTGATATTTTCATCATATACTCCTTTAATATTATTATCCCCATAACAGTTTGTAAAAATACATTTTATAAAGGTTTGTGTTTCCCTAACAAATCTTGTTTCTTTTTTATTGAATGCATCAAATACAATATCAATCACAATGTTTTTGTATATTTCTATATATTCAATTATATTATCTATTGTGGGGATGTTATATTGTTTATTGATTATGTAATCTTTCAAATTATTCACAACCATCTCAACCTGTTCTGCCCTGTCCTTTGTAAGCATATTGTTTTTGAGGACTATCTCCACATATTTAATTATACTACCAGCAATTTCATCAATTATTTCTATGTATTTTTGATTTATATATTTTTTATAATAATAATTCAAAAATTTATACAAATTTATTATGTGTGTCTCAATTGTATCATCAATTTCTAATTCGTGTTTAATGTGTTTTATATCTGTTTCAATATTGTCCAATCTTTTTTCCAATTTTACATCGTGTTTTTTAGACCAGATATAAATTAGATACGCAGTTATAATACTTGCAAAGAAAGATAAAGTTGTTTTAAGTATTTCATTCATTTTTTTACCTATAATGTAAAATGTAAATCATTGTTTATCCTAATTATTTCTTTACCTTCATTATCAATTTCTGTTATACCTGATAATGTTCTATAAGCAAAATTAAGATATTTAGAATATAATAATGTATTACCTTCATAAATTTCTACTTTCCAAATACCTTTTATTAAACTTTCTTCTATATTTTTTGGGGTAATAATAAACTCCCTCTCAAACTCGTGAAATTTCCAAATTTCAATCTGTTTTTTATTATTTGTATCTTGTAAATACTCTAATTTTGCTATCATTTTTATCTCCTTTTTATTTTGTTAATAAATAAACACTAGAAACATAAACATCATTATAATTTATAATAGTGCCAGAAGTTTTATATCCTGAAAAACTTTCTGAACCTTTAATAAAATCACCAACCGACATTGTATCACACGCTTGATACAAGTAGGCTTTTTTATTTATTGCACCCCATAATGAACTAGTGTCTTTTTGTGTTAATCTTATTCTTCTATATACAAAATTATCAAAATAATTCGTATACATCCAAACATTATACCAATTACCAGCTGGAACTTCTTGTGCAGATTTAAAATCTTCTTCTACCCAGGAACCATTATAATAATAATATACATAACAATATGCTGGGTTTGATGCTAAAAGTCCCTCTTGATGATATAAACTTGCATAAACTGCTGTGCTATTACTTCTATGGTCAAAATATTTATATACAGAAATATCCTTGGAATTACTTCCATCAAAATAAAATGTATAAACATTATAATTAGTTGCACTTACAACGCTTGCATATATTATACCACCTGCTGACATTTATTTCTCCTTATTTAATTAAATACTGCTCGCCACACTTTTCCAGAGCTATCTATAATAGTATTACCACCTTGTGTAATTGTATTTACTACAATATTTCCACCAGATTTTAATACAGAAGTATTAGTTAAACTCAAACCTAATGTTCCTTCATAACTTTGAACGATACTAATTTCCCATCCAGTTGCTAAATTTGCCCATACACCAGATGAATAACCAACCGTAGCATTTCTTATAATAATTTGTGGATAGTTCCAAATTGTAGATATAGTCCCAATGTAAACCCACGCATTTGCAAAATTACTTGCATCATAATAAAAATAAACAGGTAAATTATTTTCATTTCCAATTATTGTTGCAGATGCATTAACCCAGTTTTTACTACTAATATATCTATAACCAGCTATATACGCAGAAAAACTTGTTCCTGTTGCATAATTAAAAACATCAACCCAAAATGATAACATTGTAGACGCAGTTAATGGTGGTATTTTTATTTTAATACTTCCAGTTATATTTGAATTATCCTGTTTAAATCTACCATCTGTAATAATAAAATGATTAGGATAATTTGAATTTGGAGTAAGCCCAATTGAATTGATATTTTTAATATTTCTATTATTATCAATTACTTCTGTATCTTGTATTTTATAATATTTTGTATCAATTCCAATAAAATCTGTATCGTCTAAATTTCTTAAATTTATTTCTG
>JAWABG010000052.1:0-9164 GCA_038884715.1 Candidatus Woesearchaeota archaeon
CTTGCGAATTTTTAGATTAATAATTGTTAGATTATTATTATATTAATATTATAATTGTTAATATTATAAATCAACCAAATATAATTTAATTATATATAATTAATTATTATAATTATTATAATTAAAAAAATTGATTATATATATAAATTGGCAAATAAAATTTATTTGTTTTTTTATAATAATTGCATACGTTTTATATCATTTTATAATTATTTAGTCTGTTTAATGATAAAAATTAATAATGGTAGAATATTGTCTTTTGTTTTATCCAAAAAATAACCATTTAAAAAAAAAACAACCAACCGTAAGGTTTATAAATAGCCTATAATTTCTTTGAATGATAATTAATACAATTATTATTTGTAATATCATTTATTTATAAATTCACAAACAAACTAAAATGTTATACTCAACTATTTGCATTTTTTCTCAAAAAAATAGAAACTATTGAGAGCTATGCATATAGTTAACATTTATGTAGTTACAAGTAAATTAGTATAAAACAAAGAATAATTAAATAAAGTAAATATAAAGAAAATAAAACAAAAACACAAAATATATAAGGGGTTCAGAAGTCCATAGTACTAAATGCCTTGGTGGTGTAGCGGCCTATCATGAAGCCCTGTCGAGTATACCACAATATGGTTGCAGGGAAAGGCTTCGACCCGGGTTCAAATTTAGTTTTTTGCGTTTAATATAAAAAATAAAAGTTATAAAAAACGCAAAACTTTGAGATTCCCGGCCAGGGCGTTTGTGGGCCGGTAGCTCAGTCTGGAACTAGTAAAAAACTAGAAGTGGGCATTAGAGCACTGCACTTTTAATTTAATATAACAGAAGAAATGCAGTGGTCGCGAGTTCAAAAATTCCAATAAAAGGCATATGGAAATCTCGTCCGGCCCGTTTTTATGTTCAAAATGGTAAAAAGAAGAAAAACAGTCAAGGGGAGTTTCGTTAAGGATCATTTCTTAGTAAGTAAACATCAAAAATTGAGTGAAAAAGAGAAAAAAATATTACTCGACCAGTATAGCATTACAGATCAAGACCTACCCAAAATTTTTGCAAATGATCCGGCAATTCAGGATATCGATGTTAAACCAGGCGATATTATAAAAATTTTTAGAAAGAGCCCTACTGCAAAAGAAACAATATTTTATAGGATTGTTATTCAGGGTCCATAAAAATATAGATTACTTTTAGTTATAATTATTATTGGTTATAGAACAAGTTATAAAAAATAAATTGAAATAAATATTTATTTTAAAAATGACACTTAATTATTCAAGAATATTAATAAAAAAATACTTTGAAGAAAATTCTTTTGTAAAGGCGGATATTGAGTCATTTAATCATTTTATTGAATATGAATTACAACAGATTATTGATGAGAATAAAGATATCGAACCTACAATAATTCCGAGCAATATTGATGATTTTAAGATAAGACTTGACAAAATCACCTTAACAAAACCAGAAATTACAGAAGCAGATGGTTCAAGAAGAATTGTTTATCCGTATGAAGCAAGACTTCGAAAGCTTTCATATTCTGCACCACTATTTATTGAAGTAAGCGCACATATTAATGGAGTTCAAAGAGAATCATTCAAAACACAAATTGGAAGCCTGCCAATAATGCTTAGGTCAAAATATTGTCATCTATATGGATTAAAAAGAAATGAATTGATTGATAAAAATGAAGATCCTGATGATCCTGGCGGTTATTTTATCATTAATGGGACAGAAAAGGTTCTAGTTAAAATTGAGGATCTTGCCGCAAATAAATTCTTGGTAGAAAAAACATCTGGAGGAGCCTCAGATTACATTGGTAAAATATTTTCAGAAAAAGGTTCATACAAAATTCCTCACTCATTTGAAAGATTAAAGGATGGGATTTACTATATAAGTTTTACAAGAGTAAAGAGAATTCCAGTTATTATATTAATAAAAGCATTGGGCCTGACTAAAGATGAAGAAATTATGAAATTTATAGGACTTGAGAATAACTCTGAAGTATTTATTAATTTATATGAATTCATTGATATTAAAACAGAAGAAGATGCAATTGATTATATTGCAAAAAAAATTGGAATAACACAATCAAAAGAAATCAGAATAGAGAGAACAAAAGAAATTCTAGATAAATATTTACTTCCGCACTTAGGTATTGAAAGGAATGATAAAATATTCAAAGCATTTAATATTTGTAAATTATTAAAGAAATTTATTGTTGTTTGCTCTGGTGATGATAAAGAAGATGACAAGGATCATTATATGAATAAAAGACTAAAACTTAGTGGTGATCTACTTGCCGATCTTTTCAGAGTAAATCTGAAAATCTTGATAGGAGATTTGCTGTATAACTTTCAGAGAATTGTCAAGAGAGGTAAATTTCCAAGTATAAAAGTCATTATTAGGGATAAACTTCTAACTCAAAGAATATACAGTAGCATGGCAACAGGTTCTTGGGTTGGTGGAAGAAAAGGGATTAGCCAAAGAATTGAAAGACTTAACTTTTTGCAAACAATGTCACACCTACAAGGAGTAGTTAGTCCATTATCTTCATCACAAGAAAACTTTAAGGCAAGGGCACTTCATCCAACACATCTTGGAAGGCTTTGTCCATCTGAAACTCCTGAAGGAACAAACATTGGTTTAAGAAAAAACCTTGCAATTTTATCAAACATTACTCCACATATGAAGGATGAAGATATTATTGAAGAGCTTAAATCAATAGGTATGGAAGCATTAAAATAAAAAAAATTATACTATTAAAAAAACAAGATTAAAAAATTTCAAAAAAATGACAGAAATTTATCTTGACAGCAAATATATCGGGAATGTAAAAGATTCAAAAGAGTTTTTAGAACAACTAATTACAACAAGAAGAATGGGAAAGATTCATTACTCTGTAAATTTCTTATTTAGGCCTGAAACAGATCAAATATTTATGGAAAACAGCAGGGGTAGAGTAGTAAGGCCGGTGATTGTTGTCAAAGATGGCAAACCATTACTAACTGAGAAACACCTGCAACAATTAGAAAAAAATGAGTTAAGTTGGAGTGATTTAATAAAGCAAGGAATTATTGAATATCTGGATTGCAGTGAAGAAGAAAATTCGTATATTGCATTCAGAGAGGAAGAGTTAACTAATGAACACACTCATTTAGAAATCAGTCAATCGGATATGCTTGGATTGTGCACAAGCATAGTTCCTTTTGGAAATTATAATCATGGCGTGAGATTAATGCAAGGATCTAAGAATCAGAAACACGCAATAGGTATATATTCAACTAACTATTACTGCAGAATGGATATGGATGTTAATATTTTACATTATCCTCAGACACCAATTGTAAGTACATTAATGTATGACCTTGCAGAGATGGAAAAACATCCCGCAGGCCAAAATGTCATTGTCGCTATAATGTCTTATGATGGCTATAATATGGAAGATGCAATAATTTTGAATAAAGGTTCAATTGATAGGGGTTTAGCAAGAAGCACATATTATAGACCAGTAGCTAGCGAGGAATTAAGATATGCGGGAGGGCTTACTGACAAAATCTGTATTCCAAATAAGGATGTAAAAGGATATCGAACAGAAAAGGACTACAGGTTTTTAGAGGGAGATGGAATTATTTATCCTGAAGCGGAAGTTAGTGAGGGTGATGTTGTAATTGGTAAAATAGGTCCTCCAAGATTTTTAAGTTCATTAGAAGAATACAATCTAACAACAAGTGCGGGAAGAGAATCGAGTGTTGCTATGAAACACGGAGAAAAAGGAATTGTGGATTTTATAGTTATAACAGAAAATAGTGAAGGTAATAAACTTGTTCAAGTCAGAGTTAGAGATCAAAGAATACCAGAAATAGGAGATAAATTTACAAGTAGGCATGGACAAAAGGGAGTAATTGGATTAATTATTCCTGAAGCAGATGTTCCTTTTACATCAAACGGTGTCAAACCAGATATAATATTTAGTCCGCACGGCATACCCACTAGAATGACAGTTGCACATTTATTAGAATTATTGGGAGGAAAAGTTGGAGCTTTAAGCGGGAGAAAAATTGATGGAACAATATTTGAATCAGAAAAAGAAGAAGATTTGAGAAAACAATTATTAGATTTGGGTTTTAGAGAGGACGGATCAGAAGTTATGTATAGTGGAATAACTGGAAGAAAATACAAATCAACAATTTTTATTGGAGATATGTATTACCTCAAGCTCAAACATTTAGTACAAAACAAAATACATTCAAGAGCAAGAGGTCCAATACAATTATTAACAAGACAACCAACTGAAGGAAGAGCTAAAGAAGGAGGATTAAGACTTGGAGAAATGGAAAAAGATACATTTATTGCACACGGTGCATCTCTATTATTAAAAGAAAGATTTGATTCAGATAGAACTATAGTACCTGTATGCGAAAAATGTGGTCTTATAGCAGTAAAGGATACAAGAAAAAACATCATGTTTTGTCCATTATGTGGTGAGAACGTGAATATCGAAAATGTCGAGATGAGCTATGCATTTAAATTAATGCTTGATGAACTAAAGAGCATGTGCATTTACCCCAAGCTTATACTCAAAGGAAAGTACTAATAATAAATAAGAGTTGAAAATTATGGATGAATATTTATATAAGAAGGTTGACAGCATTGTCTTTGGATTCTTAAATCCGCAAATGATTAAGAATATGGCTGCAGCTAAAATTGTAACACCTGAACTTTATGATAAAGAAGGTTATCCTGTGGATGGCGGCCTTATGGATATAAGACTTGGTGTTATCGACCCAGGATTAAAATGCAAGACTTGTGGAGCAAAAATTAAGGAGTGTCTTGGCCATTTTGGATATATTGAATTAGCTAGACCAATTATTCATATTAATTTTATCAATGTGATCGTTGACCTACTTAAATGCACATGTAGAGATTGTGGGAGAATACTATTATCTAAACAAATTATAGCAAAGCACATAGATGATATTAAAAAAGCAGAATTAGAAGGTGGCCTAGTTGCAAGAAGAGACAAAATTAATGAAATAATATTAAATACTAAAAATATCAATATATGTCCATACTGCAAGGCAAAACAACAAAAAATTAGTTTAGAAAAGCCAACAACAATAATTGAAAATGATAAAAGACTAAGTCCTGTTGAGATTAGGATAAGACTCGAGAAAATTCCAGATTCAGATCAAGAAATATTCGGAATCAATCCAAAAGTAATGAGAGCAGAATGGATGATTTTAACAATACTTCCAATTCCACCAGTAACAATGAGGCCAAGCATCACTCTAGAAAGTGGTGAGAGAAGTGAAGACGACTTAACACATAAGCTTGGCGATATTGTGAGAATTAATCAAAGACTTTTTGAAAATATAAATGCGGGCGCACCAGAAATTATTATTGAAGACTTATGGGATCTACTTCAATATCATATTACAACATTTTTTAATAATGAGGTTGCACAGCTACCTCCAGCAAGACATAGGAGTGGGCAGACATTAAAGACAATAACTTCCAGGATAAAGAGCAAAGAAGGGAGAATTAGGCATAACCTTGCAGGTAAAAGGACTAACTTTAGTGCAAGAACAGTAATAAGTCCAGATCCAAAACTTAAGATTAACGAAGTAGGAGTGCCTGATGTGATTGCTATGAAGCTCACTGTTCCAGAAAGGGTTACAACATGGAATGTTGCTTATTTAAAAAAATTTATAGAAAAAGGTCCTGATAAGTATCCTGGAGCTAACTATATTATAAGACCTGATGGAAAAAGAAAAAAAATTACTAATGAAACAAAAGAGCAACTTCTTGAGGAATTGCAGCCAGGATTTATTGTTGAGAGACATCTTAAAGATGGAGATATTGCAATATTTAATAGGCAACCATCATTGCACAGGATGAGCATGATGTGTCATCATGTAAAGGTTTTGCCAGGATTAACATTAAGACTTCATCCAGCAGCATGCCATCCATATAATGCGGATTTTGATGGAGATGAGATGAATCTTCACATTCCTCAAACAGAAGAAGCCAGAGCAGAGGCTGAAATATTAATGGAGGTGCAAACCCAACTTATTAGTCCTAGATATGGACTGAGTATAATTGGTTGCGGTATGGAAGCTGTGTCAGGTAATTATATTTTGACTCAAAAAGATTTTCAGGTTTCGAGAGAAGATGCAATTGATCTTCTTATGAGTATTGGTATTACTGATTTCAGTAAACTTCCAAGAAAAGAAAAAATCTCAGGAAAAGAAATTTTTAGTGTCTTACTTCCTGATGATTTTAATTTTAAGGGGACATCTAAGGAGTATAAGGACGGAGTTGATGATCCAGAAACAATAGTTATTATTGAGAATGGAAAACTAAAGCAAGGAGTAATGGATAAGGCAAATCTTGGACAAGGTCAAGGATTAATGCTCAGAAATATTCATAAGCAGTACGGGCCAGATGTTGCTATCGATATCTTAGGAAAATTGTTCAATCTTGGTAATGCAGTGCTTTTTAAATATGGATTTTCTTCAAAGATTTCAGATCTCGACCTATCAAAAGAAGCAGAAGATGCTGTTCGTGATAATATTAATAAATCAGAAGCAGAGGTTGCTGAATTAATCAATAGTTATTATGCAAGAACACTCGAAATACTCCCTGGAAGAACCCTTGAAGAGACACTTGAATTAAAAATTCTAGAAACACTTAATAAAGCAAGAAATAAAACAGGAAGAATATTAACAGAAAAGGCAAAGAGAGATTCAGAAACAATGATTATAATAAGATCTGGAGCAAGAGGATCAATATTAAATATTGTTCAAATGAGTGCTGTGGTTGGGCAACAAGCTTTAAGAGGTAGAAGAATTGACATAGGATACAATGGAAGAACTCTTTCAGTGTTTAAAAAAGGAGATCTGACGCCAAAGGCAAGAGGTTTTATAAATAGAGGATTTAAGAATGGATTAAAACCACATGAATTATTTTTTATGAGTATGACAGGTAGAGATTCAATGATGGATACTGCTTTGAGAACTCCAAAATCAGGATATTTATACAGAAGACTGGCTAATGCATTACAAGATATAAAAGTAGAGTATGACCTAACTGTAAGAGATGCATCTAACAAGATTGTTCAATTCAAATATGGAGAAGATGGTATTGATGTATCAAAAAGTGAAGGTGGAACTATTAACGTTAAAACAATAATTGAAAAGGTTATGAATGATGAAAAATAACTCATAAATAATCAGTTTTTATAAAAGGGTAAATAAAAAAGAATCGTATTTCATAATAAAACTTTACAAAAAAAATTAACCAAAAAAATGGATGAGATATTTGAAGAATATGAGAGAAAACTTCCTCTAAGTATAATTGAAGAAATCAAAGAAAATATACCTAGCAAATGCTCTAAATCAAAGATAAAAAAAATTCTAGAGGAAACATATAAGGAGTATATGCAAAGTATTTCAGAACCGGGAGAATCTGTTGGCCTTGTTGGAGCTGAGTCAATTGGAGAACCAGGAACCCAGATGACACTTAACACATTCCACTTTGCAGGTGTTTCAGAGATGAATGTAACAACAGGACTCCCGCGACTAATTGAAATTCTTGATGGCAGAAAAGATATCAGCAGCAAGATGATGGAGATATTCTTGAAAAAACCTTATAATGAAGGTAAAGATATTAAAAGATTAGCCGAATCAATCAAGGAAACTTTGTTTAAAGAATTAATCAATTCTATTTCAATTAGTATTGCAGATACTGAATTAAAAATTTCAATAAATACAGACAAGCTTTCAGAACACTCGCTTACAGTTAACAAAATTATAGGAATTTTGGAAAAAACATTCAGGGGTTTTAAATTTAAAACAACGAAAGAAGGTGAAATATCAGTAAAGAGTACATCAAAAGAAGAAGCCCTTAATAAGGTTTATAAATTAAAAGAAAAAATTAAGGATCTCCCAATAGGGGGAATAAAGGGAATCAGACAAGTTCTTCCAGTAAAAAGGCAAAATGAATTTATTATAATTACAGCAGGATCAAATCTGAAAGAGATCTTGAAATTAGATTTTGTTGATCCCAGAAGAACTATTACAAATGACATTTCAGAGATAGAATCTGTTTTTGGAATAGAGGCTGCGAGAGAAGCTATTATTAATGAAATTTCCAAGGTAATCGATGCTCAAGGTCTAAATGTAGATAAGAGACATATAATGCTGATTGCGGATGTTATGTGTATGGGTGGAACAATGTTAGGTATTAATAGATATGGTATTGTTAGAGACAAGCCATCGGTATTAGCTAGGGCGAGTTTTGAAACACCAATATCTCATTTTATGCAAGCTTCAATGACTGGCGAGATAGATAAACTAAAGAGTGTTATTGAGAATGTTATGCTAAATCAATATGTGCCAATTGGTACTGGTTTACCAGGTCTTATTACAAAAATTCGAAAAGAAAATTCATGAAGACATTGAATAGAAAAATTATAGAGAAATTAAACACAATATTTATAAAATAAAAATTTTTCTTCAAATAAAATGAGTAATGTAGATGAATTAAAAAAAATAATTATAAATCAAAAAGTAGTTATTGGAACAAATCAAGTAATAAAGAGACTTAAGCAAGGAGCACTGACTAAAGTCTTTGTTGCATCAAACTGTCCAGAACACACAATGAAAGATATCCTACACTACACAAACATATCAAAAATCGATTTAGTAACACTTGATGTGCCTAATTCTGAGTTAGGTATAATATGTAAAAAACCATTTTTTGTTTCAACAATAGGTGTTTTAAAATAATAATTCCAAAATAATTAATATATTATTTATAAATATTAATAAAGAATTTAAAAAATTAAACTAATATAGTTCTTAGGAGTAAAAATATAATGAAGACAGTATATAATACAGAGAACATAAAGCTAATAGGGATGTTCAGTAATATCACAAGGACAAATGTCAAGGAACTAATATTTCTAAATGATGAGCCAATTTTTATTATTAATCAGGGTGATTTGAGAAAAGCATTAGGAAAAAATAAATCAAATCTTTTTAGGATTGAAAATTTGTTAAAGAAAAAAATTAAGATTGTAGAATTTAATGAAAGTTCACTACAGTTTTTACTAAATTTATTATTTCCAATAAAGGTTACTGATATTAAGGAAGAAG
>JAWABG010000053.1:0-8909 GCA_038884715.1 Candidatus Woesearchaeota archaeon
AGGTGTAAAATCTAATTATTAATACAAATAAAGGACAATCTCAATGATTGTCCTCCAAAAAAGAAATATCTATTTCCGAATACCGTATAAAATTAATTCGCAAAAATTAAATAGTCCTTGGCATTTAGCGTTATTAAATATACATTCCTTGTATCTTTAGGAATACTATCAGTTTAGCCTTAATTAGTTTTTATTCGTGCCAATATTTCTATCAAATATAACGAGTTGCATAAAATGAATAAGTTTGTGCTCGTTAAAATTAAATAATAGCTTTTTTCTAAAGTTTTGAAAAATAATGCCGATGTATTAACTGGACATAAGATAAAGAAACTTTTCTTACTCCTTTCATAAAAGCTCAACAGAACGAAAGGTAAGAGGAAAAAAAGAGCCGCCTTATAACCCTCGCCTCTTACCTTTCTCTTTTATATGTCAAAATGACATAATTATTTTCATTAGGTATATATTTATGCCATAATGACATTCCTATCTGAAAAGTCATTAAAATTTTGTCAGTAATTATGCATAATCGATTTAGCAAATTTAATGTAACCTCATGTTGGCAGAATAGAGAAATAAAGCCGTTTAGCCTAAAAAATCATGTTTAATTATGAAAAATGTTAATATATTTGAATTGATTAATATAAACAAAAAAATGACTCTGTTTGGCATATATTTTGCAAAAACTAAAAGTGAAAAAAATCTTTCAAATCTTATTCATAAGTTATAAAATAAACATGTAAAATTGAACATTTTTATTCAATTGATGAAATTTACCGGGCTTCCGAGTATGATTTGAACTCGGGGGGATATCAAGATGATCCATGAACGTGTATACAAAATTCTTCTGGTAGATGACGACCTGAACTGCCTTGATGCAATTGAGCAGATCTTAAGGCGTGACGGATATGACGTAATACCTGTAGATGCTGGTAGATTAGCACTGGAATTATTATCAAAAAACAGTGTCGATCTTGCTATCGTAGATTTAAATCTACCAGATATTGATGGGTTACACGTTTTACATGAAATTAATAAACACTATAAAGGTATCCCGACGATAATAATGACATCCGAACCTTCCAGAGAAGTTAGACTAGCATCCCTTGAAGCAGGAGCATATAGCTTTATCACTAAGCCAATAAATATTCCGATCTTTAGAAACATAATCAGCAAGGCAATTCAATCTTCAAAGGTAAGGTCGATGGATGTTAGACGTGAATTAATATTTATTAAATGGTTTAGAGGATTTATACATAAGTAATATTTTTATTGTGCTAATTATTTTTAATGAAAGCACTATAAAATATTGGCATCTTATTTATTAGATGCCATAATAACAAGAACAATAAACTAAGGAGAGATGAAAATGTCAAAAGTAATCGGAATAGATCTAGGAACAACTAATTCATGCGTAGCGGTATTAGAAGGTGGAGACCCTGTAGTCATCGCAAATGCTGAAGGCATGCGAACGACCCCATCTGTTGTGGCTTTCACCAAAGATGGAGAAAAGCTTGTTGGTCAAGTAGCCAAAAGGCAAGCTATTACCAATCCTGAAAATACAATATTTTCTATCAAGAGATTCATGGGTAGAAAATATAGCGAGGTTCAAGAAGAGATAAAGAAAGTCCCTTACAAAGTTGTTCAAAGTAGCAATGGAGATGCAGCGGTACGAATACAGGATAAGGAATACATGCCACAGCAAATATCGGCAATGATACTCCAGAAGATGAAAGAGACAGCAGAAGCCTATCTCGGTGAAAAGGTAACACAAGCAGTTATAACAGTTCCGGCATACTTCAATGATAGTCAAAGACAGGCAACTAAGGATGCAGGTAAGATAGCCGGCCTTGAGGTGCTAAGAATAATTAACGAGCCGACAGCAGCATCGTTAGCTTATGGTTTGGGCAAAGATAAGAAGGATGAAAAAATTGCAGTTTATGACCTTGGCGGTGGAACGTTTGATATATCCATACTTGAACTAGGAGACGGAGTTTTTGAGGTAAAATCTACCAATGGCGATACACATCTTGGCGGTGACGACTTTGACCAACGCATAATTGACTATTTGGCAGATGAATTTAAAAAGGAATATGGCATAGACCTTCGCAATGACCGTATGGCACTGCAACGTCTGAAGGAAGCAGCAGAAAAGGCAAAGTGCGAACTTTCAACAACAATGCAAACTGAGATCAATCTTCCATTCATAACCGCAGATGCCAGTGGTCCTAAGCACATGAACATAAAGCTGACTCGTAGTAAACTGGAACAGCTAGTTGACGATCTGATTCAAAGGACAGTTGGTCCATGTAAGCAGGCTTTAGCAGACGCAGGCTTAACTCCAGCAGATATAGATGAAGTTATCCTTGTTGGTGGTCAAACACGCATGCCAAAGGTGCAGGAACTAGTAAGGCAATTATTTGGCAAAGAGCCACATAAAGGAGTAAATCCTGACGAAGTAGTCGCTGTAGGTGCTGCAATACAAGGCGGTATTTTGTCAGGTGATGAAGGCGTTAAGGATGTTCTGCTTCTGGATGTCACTCCGCTTTCATTAGGTATAGAAACACTCGGTGGAGTCTTCACAAAGCTTATAGAGCGCAATACAACTATCCCAACAAGGAAGAGCCAGATATTTACTACTGCTGCTGATAACCAGCCATCGGTCGATATACATGTGCTTCAAGGTGAGCGTGAAATGGCTATATATAATAAGACAATTGGTAGGTTTAGCCTAGATGGTATTCCACCAGCTCCAAGAGGTGTCCCACAAATTGAGGTTACATTTGATATTGATGCCAACGGTATTTTGAGCGTTTCAGCCAAAGACCTAGCAACTAATAAGGAACAAAGCATACGGATAGAGGCATCAGGCAAGCTAAGCGATGCTGAGATCCAGCAGATGATTAAAGATGCGGAAGCTCATGCCGCTGAAGATAGAAGGAAGCGCGAGGAAGTAGATACTCGCAACCGAGCTGACCAATTGATCTACGAAACAGAAAAGAACATGAAAGAATTTGGCGATAGGCTTGATATTGAGACAAAGAATCGCTTAGAAGCAGGTATCGGTCGTCTCAGAGAGGCTAGCAAGGGAAGCGATGTAAATGAGATGAAATCTGCTATCGATGCATTGAACCATATATGGCATGAGGCTTCAGCTAAAATGTATCAGCAGGCAGGAGCATCTAGCGGACAGCAAAGCTATCAGCAACAATCATCGGGGCAGAACCCTCCACCTCCGCATGGAAGCGATAACGTAGTAGATGCTGACTACGAAGTAGTTGACGATAAAAAGTAATTAATAATGCGTATTAAACACAGAGACACGGAGAAAAATAAAAACTCCGTGTCTCTGTATTTTAATGCCTTAATTTCGTTTGATATTACTAACTCTTATGTCGAACTAACGTTATTTATAGTCTTCTCTAAAATTCAATTATAATTTTTTCTTTTAATCTCCTTAACGATAATTGGCATAAGGATAGAAACCAACGATCCTGATATTATTGTGACAGGCATTTCCTTTGACCCATTAGTATAAATCGCGAGTTTTTCAGTATCAAAAAATCTACCTATAATAAATTTATCAAGTTCTATATTTATTGTTGAAATTGTTGTTGCAAGTCCTAATGGAATTGAAAACTTTAATATACTTTTCAGAATTCTATATTCAATTTTAAATTTGAATTTGTTAACAAATAAATAAATGTATAAAAGAAAAATAAGTGATACAATTAGTTCAATTGCAAGATAAAATATTAAAAATATTTTAAAATTACTTTTTAAAATAAAATTCAAAGTAACAGTAATAAGAAGAAGAGCAGAATGGAATATTTTGAAAAATAACAAATATCTTGTTTTGTTTGAAACTATCATAACATTGTCAAAACTTGATTTACTAATAATTGCAAAAGGCAAAACAAAAAAAGCGATCGAATATGAAATTAAATCATCATTATTAAAATATTTTGAGAAAAATGAATCAGTTAATATGAGAGTAATTCCAATTATTACTGAAATAAAAATAGTAAAAGTATAAAAAATTGATAAAAACTTATTTTTCCCTTCATCAGTATCCTCTTTTGCCATAAAATAATTAACACTTGAAGCAAGTCCAAAACCAAGAACCATCGTTGCAAAATTGGATATAAGTAAAATTTGAGAAAAAGTTCCATACTCTTTTAGAGTTAGGAATCTTGATAATATCATTAAATAAATAATCATCACAACAAGATTTATGAATCTTGTAATTGTTAAAATTAATGAATTGGTAGCAATTTTTATATTCATTTTTTACTTAACTTAATCTTTATATTTTTTTCTCTTCTTGCTGTTTTTTCTATAAGTTCTACCTCTTTATCAAATCTTTCATTTATAGATAAAAATCTTTCAAGAGCAGTTTTTTTAGCATTTTCTTTAATCTTATTTGAATCAATTTCTTCTTTTAAAATTTTAATAATTATTTCTACTACTTCATCTTCATTTTCAACAAGAAATCCATTATATCCATTAACAATATATTCTTCTAACGCTCGATTTTTTAAAGAGATTATTATAGAACCTATAGAAAATATTTCAAAAAATACATTTCCTAAATTCGAATTATCTGCCATCAATATATTTGCAACAGCATTTTTTGCTAATAACTTTACATCATTTTGGGCTATTTCTTTTTCAAAAAAAACATATTGATCAACATTCAAGTATTTGGATAATTTTTTTAAACTTTCATAATATTCTTGAGATGTTATATTACCTGTAAAAACTAAATCCAATTTATAATTTTTATCTATTAGTTTTTTTAATACATTTATGACTCTGTCATGTCTTTTCCAATTTTGATATCTTGCCGCAAAATAAATGTAATTTTTATTACGAATTCTTATTGTTAATGGTTTATTTATTTCAGGTAATGAGATATCAATCCCTGTTTTCCAAAAATAAAATTTTGTTTTATAATTGTTCCACAAATAAAAAAGTTTATCACAATTTGAACCATCATCAGTGGCAAGTAAAAAATTTGCTCCCAATTTAAAAGAAAGAAATTCAAAAATGTGTTTAATAGAACCCCAAAATATCCCATATTTTTTTATGTCAGTATAACAAAAGGTAAAATCTCCAAACAATCTAATACCTGTTGGTATTTTATATATTTTACCAATAATTTGACCCGCAAAACCTTCATAAGCTTTACAATATATAAAATCATATTTTTTTGTTTTTGTTGCTTTATAAGTATAGTATAAAAGTTGAATGAATCTAACAAACTGTCTTATAAATCTGAAAAAATTTACTTCTGTGTAAGGAGCATAAATATTAGCAAGAATATTTTTTTTACTAAACCATTGAACCTTAATATTATATTTTCCTTTAAAATTGGAAATAAAAACAAAATCAACATTGTGACCCCTGTCAACAAGTTTTTTCCATGGATAATAAAATCCAGGGAGCCCAGTAATTTCTTTTTCCATTTTGCCTTCAATAATATCTTTTAAAGGAATAGGCAATCCAGTAACATACAAAATATTCATTTTTTTAACTCCTTTTTTGAAAGATTTATTAAACCTAACAAAACAATAAAGTTTGATATAAACTTTTGTCTATGCCTTAAAGCAGTTCCCGTATTACTAACCCCTGAACCAAAAATAATTGAAACAAAGACAATAACCATAATTAAAGAAAAAACGTAATTTTTATAAACAGTACTGAATTTGTTTTTCTCGTTTAAAACAAAATCAGAAATTTTTATCATCACATACAAATACAACATCGAATCAAAGAAAAAAGTAATAACATCAAAAATATTTCTCCAATCAATAGGAAGTGGAGCGATATAAAAATAAATAAATTTAATTGGGCCAAATAAAACAAGTAACAAAGGAGAATCAATTTTTAAAAATTTTAAATAAGCAGAGCCGCCTAATCTACTGTTTACAGTTGTAAAATAATCCCCAATTTGATCAAGTTTTGTGAATTTAGCAAAAAAAACTTCTTGGTATCTAAAATATGAAAAGATAAATACAAAAAACAATAATAAAAAAGTAAAAATTGTTCTTTTTGAAAAAATAAAGTTATTGTATTTTGAAGAATAAAAAAGAAAAGAAAAAGCATAACCTAAAAATAAAGCAATCATTCCTGCATGAAATGCACTTGCTAAGCCAACAAAAAGAATTGAATGAAACATGTATTTATTTTTATTTGTTAAAAACCATAATGTAAAATAATATAAAGAAATTGTTGCTAAAAAAGTGATGATACTTTCTCTTAAAAAAATACCTGACATTATTAATGAGTTTGGAAAAACAGCAAGTATTGCTATTGAAATTAGTTTCTTGCTATCATTAATATTTAAGAGATTAAGAATTTTGAAAACCAATATGATTACATTTAAGCCAAAAATTACATTCAAATATTGTCCAATTATTCTTTGTGTTCCAATAAAAAGAAACATTACTCCATTTATAAATGAATATAAACCACCCCTTGTGAACAAATTTGAAAAAGATTCATAATTAGATATTTGAACAGCATAATAATAATACATTTCACTATCAGCACCTGAATTTGGTAGATTAAAAATATCATGGAAATAAATATCCCAGAACATTGTAAAAACTCTCAAGAGAAAACCTAAGATAAACAAATATTTTAATTTTGTTTTATATTGTAATAAAATTAAAATAGTTAAGATAGAATGAATAAATACAAAATACAAAGACGAAAATTCCAAATCAGTTATAAATGGTTTAAGAATTGCTACTATTACTAATTGTAGTAAAAATAAAATCCAAATTTTTTTCATTTTTTATTTATCAGTTCTAAATAAAATTTTTCAAGCCATTTTGCATTTTCTTTTATATCATACCCTGCTTTAATTACATCTTCACTTCTATCTCTTCTTTCGTAATCTAATGATTTTGCAATATGCTCAGCCCAATATTTCGCACCCTTTTCAAGAGGTAAAAAATCAACAAGATCTGTTATTTTTACTTCGTTTGTTATTCTATCAGAAATTATACATTTTAATCCATTATTTTGTGCTTCAATTAATGAAACAGGTAAACCTTCAAATAATGAAGGTAAAACAAAAACATCAAAAGAATTTAAAATATTATAAACATCTTCTCTCACACCCATGAATATTACTTTTTCATCTATATTTAATTTTTTAATTTTGATTTTAATTTTCTCTTTTAAATGTCCATCACCAACTAATATCAAAACAGAATTACTTTTTATTTTTTGAACTTCATAAAAAACATCAATTAAAAATAAGTGATTTTTAGGCTCATAAATACTTCCCACATGACCCAATACAATTTTATTTTGAATTCTTAATATTTCCCTAATTTGTGCCCTAATTTCCGACTTAAAACTAAATTTTTTCGTATCAATTCCATTCTTAAAAGTTATAAAATCATTTTTTTTAAAAAGAAATTCCCCTGCTTTCTGTGAACAGGCAAATTTTTCAACATCAAATTTTTTTATTTTATTTAAAAGTAATTTTTGATAAAATCCTTTAAAACTTTTTTCTAAACTGTTACTATGGGAATGAATTACAATTTTATATTTATATTTATTCAATAAAGATAAATAGACTGGAAATATTGTAAAAAAATGAAAATGCATAATTTCCCATTGGTTTTTACTTAAAATATTTTTAATTTGGTTAATGTATTGTAAATGATTATAAACTTTATATCTTGAAACTCTGAAAATTCTACCTCCCATCGATAAAATCTCATCATCATAGGCACATTTATCCTGTGTATGAACTAAAAAATCAAACTGAACTTTATTTCTATCAATGTGTCTATAAACATTCATAATCAAGGTTTCAGCCCCACCTCTATCCATTCTGCCAAAAACCTGTAGAACCCTAATTCCCTTGTTCATAAATATCTAATTATCCACTTCTGAAAAATATACAGCAGCCAGAGTTCACTGCTTCTGTCTCTTTTCATTGTCATATGTTCTTTTATTATAATATCGACATAATCATAATTAAATATACCACTTTCATCAATATTTTTTTTATTCAATTCTTTTAAGAGGTCATTTCTCAGTTCATTTCTGAACCATTTCCCTATTGGAACAGCGAATCCTTTTTTACTCGCTTTTAACAGTTTTTTTGGAATCAAATCAGAAAAAGTATCTTTTAGTATTATCTTTCTTTCTTTTCCGGATATTTTGTAATTTATGGGAATCCTTATAGAAAACTCTACAATATCTTTATGCAACATTGGAACTCTTGTTTCAAGAGAATTCATCATGCTTGCTCTATCAACCTTTGTTAACATATCACCTTCTAAAACAATTTTGAAATCTGTATAAAAAGTTTGATTCTGTTCTTCTGTTTTGCTTTTGAATTTGTTATAATAACCGTCAATAATATTTAATGATTCTGGTATGTAATAATTTTTGTTTAATAACTTCAATAGTTCATTATTTTTAAACCCTAAACACATTAAATTTTTTCTTTGTGTAAATAAATCATAATCTGCATTATCAATAACTTTTCTTATCTTATGTGATAAATAGGTGTTGTCCGGTAAAGAATAAATTGCTTTTTTCAAAAGAGTTCTTAAAGGTAAAGGTATTTTTTTATATTTTTCAGTATAATAATCAATCAAATATTTGTTATATCCACCGAAAATCTCATCTCCGCCATCTCCAGTTAAAACAACTTTTACATATTTAGAAGCATATTTGGATATCATATAAGTAGGGATCAAAGATGAATCAGCAAATGGTTCATCAATGTAATCAAAAATCTTATTTATTTCATCTAAAAAGTCATTTACTTTCAGATATACAAGATGATGATTTACTCCATATTTTTCAGCAGATAATTTTGCCCTTTCACTTTCATCAAACTCCTTTTCTTTATACCCAATTGTAAAAGAATCAATTTT
>JAWABG010000054.1:0-8763 GCA_038884715.1 Candidatus Woesearchaeota archaeon
TAGAGCTTACAAGTCTTAACTTTTCAGAACATCATTATAATTTAATGAAAAATAACCATATAGGATTATATAAAGAAGATGGTAAATACTACTTTGTAACTCACTCAGGGTATATCTATTTTACAGCAGAGAGAGAATTAATAGATATTGTTATGAACTCACCAAAACCAACTAAAATAGCTTTTGATGACTATTGTGAAGTTGAATCAATGGTATCAGTAAAATTGTTATCTAAGATCTTTTTAAATCAAGCACCTAGCAGCATGGCTGAAGCTGTAAAGATATTTAAGCCTGATGTAGAAATATCATCAAAAGAAGAGGCGTATTATTATTACTTAGCGATATATCCTAAAATAGAAAAAGCAATAAATGACCATATGTACTACCAATATGTACGTCTTGAACATATTGTGTATAACGCTTCACTAAAAGCAGCTGACCATAGTGGTTTAGATCCTGATTTAACCTCTTCATATTTAACTATGTTAAAAAATAAAATAGGAGATTTATCTACGAAATTAGATTTTAACATTGAGAAATTTAAAGATGATGAAGATATATTAAATGCTATATATACTGATGGAAGGTTTTATCCAACATTATCTAAAGAATTGCTTGAATTGTCAGATCATATGGATTTATATGAATTATATATAATCTATAAAGAGTATCTTTATTTGAAATCTTTTTCAGAAGGTAATATCCCTATAATAGATACATATGGTGAAGATGGTACAATAAATAATATTCCGTATTTATTCCCTGCCTTAATAGATAAAATTATACTAGAAGGTTCATATATTAATCTTTATGATAAATTATTGGCAGAGGTTTTATTAGATAAAGCAATTGTTGAATATGTAAATGAAGAATATGGGCTATGTGAGGCGTTGTTAGGATGCAAAAGGACTGATTATACCGCTGCAACTCTAACATTGTTTAAATGGCTGTTAGTGGCTAAATTGCATGGTTGTTATAAAATAGAGGAATATGCTTTGTTTTTACAAGAAAAAGCTTATATAAAAATGAATATAGATGATTTAGAGGTTGTTTTTAATGTGTTTTTAAATAATTTTGAAGAACTCTTAGAAACGATTGACTATTATAATAACACTAAATATATAAGTACGCAGAACTATTTAATAGTTTCAAACAAAATGACACCAATTTTAAAGGCAATAAAAAGCAAAGAACGCTTACTAATGAAAAGATTGATAAGTGAACTTGAAGATTATTGTATGGACTTCAACTCAAAAAACAAAGCAAAAATTCATATCATTAATTTTGATAATTCAAAAATATACCTAGCTTGTGATGAAGAAGCTCTTTCTGTATCAATAGATATATTAACAAGAACTTTAATAAAGGTATACGATCAAACTTGTAAAAAAACAAAAGCAAATTGCAATATAATTAATATTTCAGCAAAAAATTAAATAAATAATCAACTCAAATAGAAGAGGATACCTTATTAATACAGTATCCTCTTCTCAATTTTATACTTCTATATTAAATTTTTCTTTTAATTCATTCCATTTATCGCTTTCGATTATAGAAAATTGCTTTAATACTAAAGAATTCTTCTCTTTTTTAACTATTTCATAATGAATATCTGATTGTTTTTGTAGTTCCAATATATCTTCTTTTAGTTTTTTATTTTCAATATGCAACTTTTCTGTTTCAGCCTTTAAATCGCCTGTGTTAGACTGTTCTTTCTTTAGTTCTTTAATAGCTTTATTGTTAAGAATAATCTTCATTTCAAGTTCTCTTATTTCTTTTTTTATCTTATTATAACTTCTATCGTTCTCCGCTAATACTTCATTGAATTCAAAATCCATATCTAAGTATTTTATTCTATCAAATACATCTTTGGGAATTAGCACCTCTTCATAAATGTCCCCCAAAGATACGCCTAGAACTCTTGCTAATTTTGCAGCTATAACTACAGTTGGTGTATTAGTGTTCCTTTCAATAGCACCAAGACGTTGTTCTGAAAAATCAAGTACATCTGCAATATCTCTTTGTGCAAACATGCTCTGCTCTCTTATTTTTTTAAAGTTGCTTACTAATATAAGTTCTCTATCATCTTTTTTCATAGATTCAATGTGATATTCTCTTTGTTTACGTAATTCTTGTTGTTTTCTATATTCTATATCTTCTTTGCTGTAAAATTCAAAAGAACATTCTTTATTTGAACATTTATTTAAAATTGCACCATCTTCATCAAAATTCATCAATATACGAGATTGACATTTAGGACAAATAAACAAATTTTTCACCTCTTCTTCGATTGGTTTAACACAATATATTTGTTTATAAGTATATCATATCAAAATAAAACAATCAATTATAAAAAACATAAAAAAAATTCCATTTTATTACTTTTGCTTTCACAAAAATACAAAATCAAAGTTATTTCTCTATTCCATCAATCTCTATATTGTCGAGCAATAAGCTTTCTAGGTCTATATTCTCGTCTATACAGCATAAATTCTCTAATTGAATAGTATTTTTTTTACTATCCAAAGTTGCACATTCTTCAACATTTTTATTGTTTGTATTTTCATTGGTTATTGTATTATTCTCATTTTCAACATTTTTGATACATTGAAGTAATTCATTCTCTGAGAAATTATCAAAATCAAGTAGTTCTCTATCTCTTTTAGTGTTAGACTTGTTAATTATATTATTGCTTGGTACAGTTAGTTCTTTATTGCATACTTCTTCACTAGAATTTGCAGGGGCAATTTCTTCTTTAACTTCATTTGTAACAATCGTTACTCCTTCTTCTCCAAATGTATCTAGTCTTTTTGCAAGTTCGTCTAATTCTTCTATGCTAAAGTCAGATGCAACAGCAGTTATTTTATCTTCTTTTGCAGTATTTATAGTATGTGTATTGGTGTATATCAATTTCTTATCAATTGTTTGTATATCTTCTTGTAGAATATCTTTAAATTTAGCAAAGTCATAATGTTGTATTTTCATAGTATTTTCATCTGTTAATTTAACAAAATCTACATACCCTTTACCAACTTTAGTTATTCCTTTTGGATTAGTATAAGAATAATAACATCTTTTAAATTTAAGCTCTGCTAGTTCTTGTTTAGATACATTAGCCTTTTCCTTTAAAGCTCCCTTGCTACTTTCACTATAACTAGCTTTTTCAGAAATAATAGGATTGCTTGATACACCTGTTTGGGTTTCAAATACTTCTCTAAATCCAAAAAATTCTGAATAATACTCCCTATCTTCTACATTTGCACCTGCTAATACAATTTTGGTGTTACAGTTAGTAAATACAACTTCTCTAAACACATCAGATTCTTCTTTTAATTGAGCCATATTTTGTATTGCAACAGTTGTAGCAATTTTATATTTTCTAGCAAACGTAAAGAAAACTTTGGTGTTGTCATTCACGTAAAATGGAAATTCATCTATATAAAGAAAATGTGGTACTTCAGGGTTTTCATCTTCTGAAAATCTACATAAGGCTGCATTTTGTAAGGATAGGATTAAAAATAATGCAAATGCTTTACCAAGAACCTCTCCAAGCTCCGATTGTCTAGTTGCAACTGCAATACATTCCCCTTTTTCTAGCACTTCCGATAAATTAATACTATTCTCTCTATCACATAAAATGTATTTTATTTCTTCTCTACCCAAGAAATTGTCTAACTGATTTATTATTCCCGATATGGCTTCCTCTGTTTTCTTTCTCTTACTTCCTTGAACTTCTCCTTCTAATGGTTTTTTTGTAGCCTCATTTAATGGTTGAGGATAAAAACAAGTTTCAAAGTAATCTATTATATTTTTCCAACGTTGACTTAAATTTAAATCTCTTTTTAAATATTCAACGTAGGGTATAACTAAATTAAAGTTATTAAGCATATGAAGTACATCTTCAAGCGTAGGTTTTTTGTTTTTAACTGGTTCATAGGCAACTTTTAATAATATAACTAAACTACGCACCGCTCTGATAGAAGCATTTTTGAAATAAGGATTGCTGTCTTTACCATTACTATCCATTGAGATTAATATTGAGGATATAATATCTCCTGTTTTTTCAGCATCTCCAACTAGAAGAGGATTAAACCTAGCTATCCCACCTTTAGCTATTTCATCAGCTTTAGGATCAATTTTGTGTACTTGTACTCCGTTCTTAGATGCAATTGCACACATTTCCGCTGCAAGTCCGCCGTCTGGTGCAACACAGGACAAGCCACAATTTCTAAAGATTATCTTTCCATCACCCTTTTGGAATAGTTCAACATTAAATCTAAATAGGGATATCTTCTCCCCTTTTCCTTTTATCTCTATTGTCATTTTTTCATTAAATTTTTCCTTTTCATCTTCAGTAAGTTCTACATCTAAATTTGACTGTACATAATCAGTAGTATCATCTTCGTTAACTATTGTTTCAGTTAGTGAAGATGTCTGTACGTTGATAGTATAATATTCTGAACTGAATGGTTCGCAACTATTATTTCCAGTATACTCAAAAGTATGTGTGCTAGTAATCATTCCACCAAAATAAGATGTTATCTTTAGCGTAATACCTTTAATATTTGAATTTAAAGCTATAGGAATGTTATACGTTCCCTCTTCAAGGACTTTATTATAGAGCATAGTATCATTATCTCTAACTCCTATAATTAAATCTTTAAACATAGTCATAAAGTCTTGTCGCCTATCTTCATGTATGCCGATCAAATCCATACTAAAGTTTTCATTTATATATTTATTAGTTACAGGTACTTTTAAATAGCAAATACCCTCCTCTATAGCTTTAAAACTAAGTTCTTTCAATTTCTCTCTAAAAAAGGCTTTCTTGTATAATATTTGTGCGATTTCAGGACGAATTAATGTTGCTAACGTATAAACTTTAAATATAATAAAAGTTTATAACCTTTTATTATACAACGCTACTTGTATAACGCTATTTCTCTCACGATAATAGCCACTTCCTTTTGGAACGTGCAAAGACTATTTCTTCACCTTCAGCATTATCTGTTAAGGGCAGACCTTTTCGGTTATCAATCGCTTATAACCTACGGTATCGCTACCTAGTCGTTGAACCTTCTCCATATCTATCAACTTAGGAGCTTGGCTGCATGAACAGGGATTGTCTGTAGATACTTAGGCTTTAACCATATATCTATCCTTACGTTTTTTCTACTTTCGTACCTTCATATAGTGCTTTCGCCTATATTGTGGTGTAAGGCTTTACCCATTACCTGCAATTAAATCTGTGTCCTATGCAGATTTCTCTACATACGCAGCTAGTTTAAATTGTACTAAACTATTTACTGTCTTTCCTGATCCTGAAGAACCAATTATCATCTTATGTCTATAGGCTTGTTTTTCAGATTGTACGATATCTTCGCCTGTTTCTATATCTTCACACATTTTTACATCAACTGTATAGTCTGTAAGCTTATCTACATTTCTTGTTAAAATATCAGGATTGTATTCTAAAAGTTCATTTTTGTATTCTCTCTTAAATGATAGAGTAATTCCTCTATAAAACACAAAAATAGTCACTAATATAGGTACATAAATACTAATAATTCTTATATTGGTTATCATTAAATAGGCTGGTGCATCAGTTATTGATACAAGTGTTTTTAAAAAACTTGTAAAAGCTTGATTAAGAGTTTCAACCAATAAAGCATATGTACTTATCATCAATACAATTGATATTAAAAAAAACACCTTTGGTCTATTATTAGGTTTGTTAGTTTTATCGCCTAACATTGAAAAATAAAAAGTTCCAATTCCTAAAATAAACAAACTCGAATATACCCATCTAGGATGTACTTTTAATATTGGAGTCTTGATTATAAAGAATGTTGCAATGAAGAGGTAAAAAGAAATTCCAAGAATAATCCCAAGTAATAAATATGTTATTTTATCAACTGTTTTAGGCTTGGAATTATCTACGATTTTTTCAATGAATTTTCTTATCTTCATTCTCATTCTCATTTTCTTTTTCAATAGCCATCACTTCTTTCTATATTTAATTTTTTTTATTTTTATAATGTGAGGAAATCTAAAGTTAAAACCTTCTTTATAACTACCAAAAAGAGTAGCTCCTTCTATGATTGTATTAGGAATGATAGGAGAATTTTTATTTACTATACTTGAAATCGTATTGATTGTGTAAGTTTTCTCCATTAATAATTTCGCAGTCCTCTTCTTCTTGAAAGTTAATTGCAGTTTGTTATCAATATTTACAATCGTATATTTTGAAAGAACTACTCTCCCTGAAAAATCATAATCTTTAGAAATAAACATTAGAATTTCATCACATTTTAACTTGTTAAGATTATAAATCATTTAACCTCCCAATAACTTTATTTTAATATTTATTAATATATTATACATTATTATATTTTGGTTTGCACCAGTCTGCAAAATTAAGAGAATTAAATGCTTTAGTTTTTTTAGATGTGTAAATACAATTTATATATATATGTGTGTATGTCCTTTGTATGCTTTGGGGGATTTTAGATGTATAAGTGCATTATATATGTGTATGTCGTATGTATGTCCTTTGTATGTCCTTTGTATGCTTTGAGGTATTTTAGATATATAAGTGCATTATATATGTGTATGTCGTATGTATGTCCTTTGTATGTCCTTTGTATGCTTTAGGGTATTTTAGATGTATAGTTAGTTGTATGCAAAGACGTTGTAGGTTTGTTTAAATTTAAAATAAAATTATTTATTTGCGTATAGAAAATAGTATCTATCTGTACGCAAAATTAGGGTAAATGAAAAATGTTTAAAGTAAGTTAATTCAACGCTTTAAAAGAAAAAAAATATACGCAAAAAATGGGTAAATGACCTGCACACTAAATTGGATATCAATATTTAGTGCCTATCCCTTTAAAAATGTATGTGTATGTATTAATTAACAAAGATAAAAAGAAATTCTTTTTAAATCCCAATCCATCAAAAAAGGAACTGCTTTAAGACAGTTCCTTTTTTTTGATGGAATCAGTTTTTTCATTCATTTCCGCCAATAGATCAGATATTCGATAGCTGTCCTTAGCATTAATGAAAGCAAACTCTTTGCTATTTTTTTTGGATTTACAATTTTTTTTATTCCATAAAATTACAACCACAAAACCCCCCCTTACCCGAACAAAGTATATTTGTATTGCTTAAAGATATTCTCATTACACAAAACAACTTCGTTTCATGTATAGTTTACACCAGAAAAGTTTATTTTTCTAGCTTTTTCCGTTTTTTAAATCAATATTTGCTACTGATGGTGGTTTTATGTAAAATTTAATTAAGGGGTGGATAAATGATTATTAATTCAAAATATAGAAATATATTATACGCTATAGCAAATTGTGGATTTATAACTGAACATATAATGAATAAATATTATAATACCAATAGGAACACTATTAGAAGTATGGTTAAAGATAGGTATATAGAGTTTAAGGGGTATTATCTTATTTTTGGTGAATTTACAAAAATTTATGTGCTTACTAATAAATCAACAGCTTATTTAAAAAAACAAAATAAAATATTATACAAATCCTCCACATCTCAATTAGAACATGATTATGCACTATTAAAAACATATGCTTCATTACCAAATGAATGTCAAGTTAAATGGGAGAATGAAACTGAATTAAGATTGAAATACGACTATCTAATTACAACTGATGGAGTTTTCTTATTGAAAAATAAAAGAATAGCTGTAGAGGTAATAACTCCAAGCTATTCAAAAGATATATTAAAAGATAAGGATTCATTTATCTTAAACTATTGTGACGATTGTATACAAATACATACAAATGAACTAAATAAGGTTGTTTTTAAAAAAAAATAGAAAGATTGCATTTCGCTATTTTGTAGCCAAGCTACAATAATAGCTTATGCAAAAATTTTTTTATTTAGAACTATTTTAAAGTTGATTTTATATTTTAAAAGGAGATTCTGATTTTCATGGAGAATAAATTCAAACTACCTAAAAATATACCACAAAATGCTTATTATAAATACGCTGAGGTGTATGAGAAAGGATATGACAAATTCATCAAGCTTATAGATAAATTCGATGGTTGTATTGCTTTAAATCAATTCATACAGATATATAAAATATATAATCCACATATTTCTGAAACATATGCAAGAAAAAAAGCTACTGAAATAATAAAATTTTTAGAAAGAAATAACTTTATTCGCATTCAAGCTTTAAATAAACATAAAATATGTTTTTTAAAATCTGCTGCTTTTGCTATAGCTACTGGTGACTACAATAATAACAAGAGAAAAAATTTAGGAGTTAGTAAATCGTTAAAAAATGATAAATTTAATATTTCACTAATGAAAGCTCAATTTTTTATAGAGAATAATGCTATTATAAGCACAAATACTATGTATAATCATCTAAGAAGAATTACCAAAGATATCTATAATGCTAAACTATCCTCTAACAATTTACAGTATGATCTAAGATTGTTAGAAGAAATCTTAAAAGAAACAAACTTAGCTGTAATTTCAGATAAAGTAAATATGTTGCCGTATACTAATATTGTAAGAATTTTATGGAATGATTTATACAATATATTTAGTAAACTTCATCTACAAAATCAAACAATTTCACAAAAACCAACTTTCTATAGACTTTACCAAAGACGGAACGAACTTAAATTACATTACGCTCCTAATATTTTAATATGGGACGTACATGATATAAGCTATTATAAAGATAAAATTTCTATGCTTTTTGAACAATTCCAT
>JAWABG010000055.1:0-8762 GCA_038884715.1 Candidatus Woesearchaeota archaeon
ATAATTTTGAATGGGCTGAAGGCTATCGTCCAAGATTTGGTTTGTATGAAGTTAATTACGAAACTTTAGAAAGAAAATTGAGAAAGAGCGGAGAATTCTACAAAGAAATATGCAGAAAAAACGGAGTATCTGAGGAAATGATTTGTAAATATCTTATGTAGTAAAACATGATAAATAACAAAAAGATAGTTATAGTATTACCTGCCTATAATGCGGAAGCAACTTTAAAACAAACATATAGCGAAATACCTTTCGATATTGTGGATGATGTTGTGTTGGTCGACGATGCAAGCAACGATAACACAGTAGATATAGCTAAGATGCTCAAAATATCAAATATAATAAAACATGAAAACAATAAAGGATATGGAGGTAATCAAAAAACTTGCTATAATAAAGCATTAGAGCTTGGAGCAGATATAATAATAATGTTACATCCAGATTATCAATATACTCCGAAGCTAATACATTCTATGGCTTATTTAATTGCTAATGATGTTTATCCTGTAGTTCTTGGTTCGAGAATATTAGGTAAAGGTGCAATAAAAGGTGGTATGCCACGCTATAAATATTACGCTAATAGATTCTTAACTTTATTTCAAAATATTTTATTAAATCAAAAACTTTCCGAATACCATACAGGTTTCAGGGCTTACGACGCCAAAGTTTTAAAACAAATTAAATATAATATAAATTCTGACGATTTTATTTTTGATAATCAAATACTTTCTCAAATATTTATGGCAGGTTTCGAAATTGCAGAGATAACTTGCCCAACCAAGTATTTCAAAGAAGCATCCTCCATAAATTTTACAAGAAGCATAAAATATGGATTAGGTGTTATCTTAGTATCAATTAAGCATTTATTACATAAAACTGGAATAATAAAATCGAAAATTTACTAATTAATTTTTTTTTCAGAATATTTTTCATTAATTTGAAAAATTAATCTTTAAAATTTAATTTATACGAAGCGTAAAAATGTCAATTAATAGAAATGAAGAGCTTCAGCTAATAGTTGACCAATCGTTCAAACAAGATATTAAACAAAAGAAAGTATTTTTAGTTAATGGCATTTTCGGAGTCGGAAAGACTTGGTTTGTAAATGCAATTCTGGAAATTTTTGCTATGAACAAATTATGCGATGCTTTCTTGAAATTCGAAAATTCAAGAGACATATCATTTCTTTCCGATTATCTGATGAAATGCGTTGGCAACACTATTAATAACCAAGGAGAATATTGTGATTTTACGATAAATGAACTTACATTTTACAATGAAGAATATTACAATCTTCTAAATAAAATAAAGCATAATAATCCCGAAATTTTTGATAAAGCAATAAAGAAGTTTTTCATCTCTAATTTATCATATATTAAAACCAAGACTAATCCTTACGAAACCAATCAATTGTATAAATCTATAGAAGATATTTTAACAAGGAACAGCGAAAAGAGGATGTTATATAGTGCAGGGAGGGTATTGTCAGAAGCATTAGTTGTAGATTTAATCAGAAATCTTTTCCCATTAGATAAGAAACATGAAACGCTTCAAACATATATAGATGAAGGTATTGTCAAAAGAGTATTAATAACTTTCGATAACTATGATTCAATATCTTGTAGTGTAAATGAATTTTTATTTAAAGATTTATTCCCAATTGCTTATAATTTAAAGTTTAGTGAATTTATATCTCAAAAATTTAGTTCATTCAATATAGATACAAAAGTTAGCGATTTAATTGATTTTAGATTTGTATTGGCATCAAGACAAAAAGTGCAAAAGAATATCCTTTTAGATGATGATCTTATAAGAGAAATAACAACAGAAATTGAGTTACAGCCATTTTCAAGAGCAGATCTTCAAGAATTAATAAAAAGTTATGGGTTTGCTGAAGATAATTTAGAACAATTATTAAGATTAACTCAAGGAATACCTTACATAATAGAATTATGGCTCGAATCGAAAAAATACAAAGATAATGAAGAAAACGAAAAGATTTTCTACAGCTTAGCAAAAGAAAGAATAAATAAGTATTTTGATAACGATGCAAAAGAATGGTTGTGGATAGCTTCTCATCTTGAAAAATTCGATGAAAACTTATTAAGATGCTTTCATCAAATGCATAAGAATTATCATGAAATATTTGAATTTTTTATAATCCATAACGATATAGCAGAAAAATATAGCAATGATAGCAACTTGTTGAAAATAAAAAGTATAATAAGATATTATCTACACAATGCAGAAGAACCAGATAGTCAAGAAACCAAATCAGAAATAATAAAAATAGAGAGCATATATAATAAAGCTGAGGAGATATTAAAAAATTACAATCAGAAGCAAAGGCAAATGATCCTTAATCTAAGTTATTTTAAAAGATTTAATTTTTCGAACCATCTTAACATTTTCTTTCAAAATGACTTAAAAGACATTAACCAATTTGTTGAGTCTCATCAAGAATTATTTATTAAAAATCAATATACATATTCAATTATTGAGGAATACAGAAACAAATTAATAGAATATAATAAATATTGGGATCAAGAAAACTACGAAAACAAACAAGAGCTTGCAAATAAATTATGGGATAAAATTCAAAAGGAATTACTACTTAATAAAAATCGCTTACAGAAAGAGTTAAATAATATAGAATTAGAGGAAAAAGACTTAATCAAGAAGCGAGAAGAACAAAATAATTTAATAGATAATATTAGAAAACAAATCATACAAAATGAAAATGAAATAATTATAATAAAAAGAAGAATAAACCAATTAGGTGTTAGAAATTATATACGTAAATCAGGGTTTTGTTTTGTTTTAGGTTTGTTTGTTATTCTTATATCCATTTTTGCAGGACCTATACTAAAAAGTTCATTTTCAGAAGAAGCCTTATCAACATTAAAAACATTTCTACAAATTGTCGCTATTCTATTTGGTTTTTGCGGAACGATATATTATCTGAAATATGTTCTAAATAAATCAAGGAAAAGAGAAATCGAAAAGATGAGGCAAAAAATTGTATCATTAGAAAAAAGTATTGAAAACTTCCAATCGGAAATTTTAAGATATAATGAAGAAATATCAATAGCCAAGAATCGAATTGATTATCTTAGCGAAAAAAATAATCAGCTTAACCAAGAAATTTATGAGATTAATGCACAACTACGAGAAAATTTCGTTTAGAAAATTTTATTAAAAAAATCAGCAAAAACCTATTAAAATAGGGCTAAAAGAGCTAAATTTTGAAAAAAAATAAAAAAAATTAAGAAAAATTGATAAATTTTTAAAAAAATATTTGCAAAGTTCTTGTAAATATCATAATTTAGCATTACCAAAAACATTTCAAACAATAATAGGGGCTGTATATGGCTTTAAACAAAACAAATTTAGTTAGCGCAGTCGCCAGCAAATCTGGTTTAACAAAAGTTCAAGCAGAAAAAGCTGTAAAAAGCACTATCGAATCCATCACACAAGAATTAGCCAGTGGTGGTAAGGTATCTTTAATCGGATTTGGCACCTTTTCAGTCTATGAAAGAGCCGCAAGAAATGGTAAAAATCCTCGGACTGGTGCAACAATAAAAATTCCAGCCAAAAAAGTTGCAAAATTCAAGCCGGGCAAGGGTCTTTCTGAGATGGTAGGAGCCAAGGTTAAGAAAGCAGCCAAAAAGAAGGCAAAGTAAATTACTTTTCAAAGCCGTTCTCTTGAACGGCTTTTTTTTTATTTTTGCATAATTTAATTAAACAAAATTAAAAAAATGGAAAATTCTGGCATTTTATCCAAGCCATATCTTTTGAAAGCTGATGATCTTTCAAGAGAAGATATTTACAAAATATTTGATAAAGCAAAGTTCTTTCTCGATGATAAGAACAGAAATTTGAAATTTGATGATTTGAAAGGCATTGCAGTAGCTTTGGCATTTTTTGAGCCTTCAACAAGGACAAAGCTATCCTTCGAGTTAGCTGCAAAAAAATTATCTGCCGACGTTTTTTCTTTTCAATCATCTTCAAGTAGTTTGACTAAGGGTGAATCTTTACTCGATACATTGAGAACTATTGAAGCAATGGGAGTAAAAATCTTTGTTGTAAGGCACTCAGCTTCCGGCGTTCCAATATTTCTCCAGCAAAATACAAACGGAATTGTAATCAATGCTGGCGACGGAAAGCATGAGCATCCAACTCAATCCCTACTTGATTCATTCACTTTGTTTCGTCATTTTGGAAAACTTGAAGGGCTAAAAGTTTGCATTATTGGAGATATTTATCATAGTCGTGTAGCACGTTCAAATATTCATATGCTAAATACTCTTGGCTCTGAAGTTGGACTTTGTGGTCCCGGTACATTAATACCTCGATTTTTAGGTAATTGGAATGTTAAAATAATTCCAGACATTGATTCAGCAATCGAATGGGCAGATGTGTTTATTGTTCTTCGTTTGCAAAAAGAAAGAATGGAAACAGGCATACTTCCTTCAATTAGAGAATTCTCGAAGTATTATGGTATATCTTTTAAACATTTCAGTAGAAAGCCTGAGCTTGTCTTAATGCATCCCGGTCCTGTTAATTATGGCATTGAGCTTGAGTATGAAGTAAGTTCTTATCCAAATGTATTAATACAAACACAAGTAACTCATGGCGTTTATATTAGAATGGCACTATTATCACTGTTCTCAAATATTTTGCGTTAAAATTGAGCTTAATAAATGTTACCATTAAAAGAATATGTCAAACAGAACAAAGTAATAATTGTTGCTCATAGAGGTTCTTCAGGAACTGCTCCTGAGAATACTCTTTCTGCTTACAGGCAGGCATTCGAGGAAGGCGCTCAAATGCTTGAGATTGATTTACAATTAACAAAAGATGGAGAAATCATAGCTTTACATGATAAATCAACAATTAAAAGCCTATTAAATTCAAAGAATAAAGGATTATACTATAAAGATATAAAAGACTTAGACATAGGATCGTCATTTTCTGATAATTTTAAGGGAGAAAAAATACCAAGACTTATAGATATACTCGAGATTGCAAAAGACAAAATTTATTTGATGATCGAAGTAAAACCAAACAAAAAAAGAAATTATAAGAACGAACTCGAACTTATTAATAATTTACTTTTAAAAACCCAGACTATTGAACAAGTAATAATTGGCTCTTTCGATTATAAGGTAATCAAAAATGCAAAACAATTAAACCCTAACATTTCTACAGCAGCAATCAAAATTCCGATGATTCCTCTTTTACCTTCTATTGCGGTTAAAAAATACGATTGTCAGGCATTTATTTGTTCAATTAAAGAATTAAATGAAAAAATCTCGAAAGATGCAATAACTAACAATATTTATTTAGGAGCATATTCTATAGATAATAAAAAAGATCTGAAGAAAGCTATTAAATATAATGTTAAAGCTATTGCAACAAATTATCCAGCCAAAATATTATCATTACTCAATTCTGAAGAGTTCAAAGAGATTGAATGATCAATCACTTAAACAAACATATTTGATAACTAAGAAAATAAGCCTTATTTTATTTTTCTTTTTATTACAAACCGTTTTTTTATTAGGTAAACAACAGCTATTTGATTCTTGCGAGAATAATTATTTTAAAAAGAATAATATAAATAAAAATTATATCACCACAACAAAATTTTCTCCCATATTAGAAAAGTCTATTTTGTTAAGTAAGATACCTTCTGATTTGGTTATTCCGGCAGAATTTGAAGAAATTCAAGCGATTTTAATTTCTTGGCCCTGCTATGCTTTTGACTCTTCAGATAATTTAGTAACTCCCTTTACATCTGGTTTTGGCTTTAAATATAAAGGCGATAGTGCAGAGCTTGTCCCCATAGCATATTATAGGCTTAATTTGGTGAATGAAAGCCCTTTGGTAAAAATTTATGAGCAGTTAACAAATGAAATTCAGAAGGAATGTCCAATATGGATAAGAATACCACAAGCAAACGATAGCAACTTGCTCAAACAATGGTTTGCACAGAAAAATAATAATTTATACAACTACAGATTTATTATCACTAATGAAGGAGTCAATTCAATCTGGATGAGGGATTGCGGACCGATTGGTTGTTACTATAATAATTTAGATAGTATTGCATTTCTAAATTTTGAATATTATCCCAATTCACCTATTGACGATGATCTACCTTTATTAATAAGTAATTTTACTAATTATCAAGTAATAAATAGTTCATTAGAGCTTGAAGGGGGTAATTTTATCAATGATGGTTATAAAAATGTCTTTACGAGTTCAGTTATTTATGAGGTAAATTCAGATACAATTGGTAAAGCATTAACAAAAAAAATTCCTTTAAATAATAAAGAAGTTGAAAATGAACTAAAGAGCATAATTAACAACAACCAATTAACTATTTTCCAAAGACTAAACTGTGATGGAGGAACGGGTCATTTAGACTTTTACATAAAATTCTTAAATGAATACACAATACTTATTAATTCATATCCTAAAATATATGATAATTCAGAATTTCAAGATTATGGAATTTTAGCGAAAAACAAAAATATTATTGATACTATAAAATCAATATTTAATGAAAAATATAATATAGTTGAAATTGAAATACCGCCAAGCGATGATGGTGATTATAATAATATTGATTGCCAGTCTTATAGTTTAAATCCAAGAACCTATACAAACTCTTTATTTGTAAATAAAATGCTGATTTATCCCAAGTATTCTAACGAATATGATGGTTGGGCATTATCGGACAAGATAGCTGAAGAAATCTATGGAGAGTTACTTCCCGGGTATAAATTAATCGGTATTGACTGTAGAGGGATAATTCGGTCTGGTGGTGCAATACACTGCCTTGCTCAGCAAATCCCGGCAGAAAATCCAATAAGAATACTGCATAAACCAATAGATAAAACAATTCCGATAACTAATAAGATTGAAATAGAAGCAAAAGTTATCTCTAACAAGAAAATTTCAGATGTTTTTTGTTATTGGAGAAAAAAAAATGAGCAAATATGGAATAAATTCAAATTAAATTCTCAGAATAATAAATACAATGGAACAATTACATTAAACGATATTATTCTATCGGACACAATACAATATTATATCGAAGCAATAAATGAATATGGAAAAAAAATGACCAAACCTATTACAGCACCAAATGGATTTTACTCATTTAGTTTTAACTCGACGAATCCTGTTGTTGATATGTCTGCAAAAATATTCCCTAATCCTATAAATGAAAATTCTATAATATTTTTAAAACTTAATAATAACTCTTTTGTTCAAGTTGAAATTTACGATTGCCTTGGTAAAAGAATAAAATTACTTTTTCATGGATATTTAAGCTCGAATGTATATATAAAACAAATAAACTTAAATGATGTTGGAATTGGTTTATACTACACAAAAATAACATCAGAAGCTAAGCAAATTGTTATACCAATTCTAAAATTGGATTAATTTATTATATGAGTATGTAAATTCATAGCTTTTTTCCACTCAATCAATCCTTTAATTGCTAAAATTATAAATATTAAATAAAGAATTGAAGTTGCATAAAGTTCCTTATAAATATACATACCGACATAGATAGCATCTGCAATTATCCAAACTGCCCAATTCTCAATTTTTTTCTTAGCGACAAGCCATTGTGCAAATAAACTTAATGAAGTAGTCAAAGCATCAATGTATGGTAGAGAAGCATCTGTCAAGTGGTGAAGAATTATACCAAGGGCAATAGCAAATAAAATTACAACAATAAATGGTAAAGGATAATCCTTTAATTTTAGCTTTGTAACTTTTAATTCCTCTTTATCAGTTTTTTTGAACAACCAATTATACCAGCCGTAGATAAGCATAGCAATATAAAAAAGCTGAAGAGCCATATCAGCATATAATTTAGCATCGTAAAATATATAGAAATATAATGCAACTGAAACAATACCAAGCGGAAAGCAAATAATCTTTTGCTTTACAGTTAAATACACTGCAATAATGCTAATTAAAGCTGATATTATTTCGAGGATTGACATAAGATTATGGATATAATCGAGTGATTATCCATTTGTCCGAATTTGTTTCTTTTGTGTATAGCAATCTATCGTGGAGTCGGCTTTCTCTTCCTTGCCAGAATTCATATTTTGATGGAATAAGGCGATAGCCACCCCAAAAAGGAGGAAGAGGAACTTTAGTAGGATATTTGGCCATCATTTTAACGACTTCACGAATCAATGAGAACCTTGATTTAAGAGGTTGACTTTGTTTTGAAGCCCACGCACCCAAACGGCTTGTATAAGGTCGGGTCTCGAAATATGCTTCGGATTCTTCCTTTGAGATTTTTTCGATTCTTCCAGTAATTCTAACTTGTCGAGCAAGCTTGTCCCAATAAAATAAAAGACAGCCCCAAGGATTTTCGTCTATTTCTATTGCTTTTGGACTTTGATAATTTGTAAAAAATACGAAGCCTTTAGTGTCGAACTGCTTTAATAGAACCATCCTTGCGTTAGGCATTCCATTTTTTGATGATGTTGCAAGAGCCATAGCAGTCGGCTCTACAAAATCGCTTTGAAGCATTTCATCGAACCAAATTTGGAATTGCTCTAAAGGGTTGGCTTTAGCAATATTTTCGTTGAAAGATTTATTTTTATAGTCGTTTCTTATCTGGGATAAATCTGCTTTTAGAGCCATTTTATTAGGAAAGAGTAAAAATAGTTTATTAATCAGCAAAGCCTTCTTTTGCTAATATATCAGTAAAGGATTGTCCT
>JAWABG010000056.1:0-8693 GCA_038884715.1 Candidatus Woesearchaeota archaeon
AACTAAACCTTGAGAATAGTCAGCAAAAGTATCACAAATTTGAGGCATACCTAACTCTTCAATAGTTTTAATGCTAGATGGAATTAATCGCAAAGACATACTTATATTTCCTTTTTGATAATAAGCATTTGCTCTAAATCTAGCCAAATCACCATAAGCAAAAGAAAAATCAACTTCTTTTTCATTATCAAGTATTTCTTTTTGCTGATCGTTTAAAACAGAATGAACCAAACTTCTTACATTTTCCTTTGTTAAAATATCATATGTACCAAGTGGCTGAAGAAGACCATCAACACGAACAGCAGGATATACACCAACTGTTAATTGAAGGTCTGATGCATCTCTTTTTAAAACTTCATCTAATAAATCTTCTATCTTCAAAATATTTTCCTTAAACCCTTGTTACTCTTGCGACCTCTTGTAATGTTGTTAAACCTGCAAGTGCTTTTGCATATCCATCTTGTTTCATTGTAACCATACCTTGCTGAACTGCAAGTTTTTCTACTTCTGTACTTGTTGCATGTTGAAGAAGTAATTTACCCATTTCTTCTGTTACCTTAAAAACTTCAAAAATACCAACTCTGCCAGAATATCCTGTGTTTCTACAATCATCACATCCTTTACCTTTATACAAAATTATTTTTTGATCGTCTAAAAATGGTAAATTATCAAAACCTAAATAATCAAATTTTTCTTTTGCTTTAGGATCATTTTTATTTGGTAAAAGATTTTTTAATGAGTTTTTAATTTCTTCTGACTCAGTTTTAGAAGCTTCATAACTTATTTTACATTTATTACAAATTTTTCTGACAAGTCTTTGACCAATAACTGTATTAACAGTTGAAGAAATCAAAAATGGCTCAATATCCATATCAAGCATACGAGGAAGCACACCAGATGCACTATTTGTATGAAGTGTTGATAAAACAACATGACCTGTTAATGCTGATTGAACTGCCAAATCTGCTGTTTCTTTATCACGAATTTCTCCAACCATTATAATATCAGGGTCTTGGCGCAAAACAGAACGTAAGCCAGAAGCAAAAGTTAAACCAACTTTTGAGTTTATTTGAATCTGATTTATTCCATTTATTTCATACTCAACTGGATCTTCTAATGTTATTATATTTACTTCAACTTTATTCATTTTAGTAAGTAATGCATATAAAGTTGTAGACTTACCAGAACCTGTTGGGCCAGTTGATAAAATCATACCCCAAGGCTCTTTTGAACCTTGCTCCACCATTTTAAATGCATTGCCACGCATACCAAGCTGTTCTAATGTTATTATTGTTGAAGATTTGTCTAAAAGTCTAATTACAATTTTTTCACCATGAACAGTTGGTGATATAGATACACGAAGATCAACATCTTTTCCTGCAACTTGTACATCAAAACGACCATCTTGAGGAACTCTATGCTCATCTATTTTTAAGTTAGACAAAATTTTTATCCTAGATACCAAAGCAGGGTGTACTTGTTTTGGCATTTTCATATATTCTTGAAGCATACCGTCTATTCTGTATCTAACAATAATATCTTTTTCATGTGGCTCAACATGTATATCAGAAGCATGAAGTTTAACAGCATAATCAAGTATTGTATTAACAGCTCTTGTTATAGGAGCATCTTGCACTATTTTTTCTACATCATCTGGTGATTTTGTTTTTTCAGACTTTTCGGAAGAATCTCCTTCTACTGAATCAATCCCCTTTAAAGCATCTTCCATTTCTGATTCATAATCTTGATATTGTGAAATCGCAAAATTTAAACTAGAACGAGAAGTAATATATGGAATAACCATTAATCCTGTTTTTTTCTCTATATAATCTATTGATTGAACATCGTAAGGATCTATCATTGCAACCTTGATTTGGGCTTCAAGTAGTTCAAAAGGTATTAAATTGTGTTTTTCACAATATTCTTTATCTATTTGTTTTAAAACTTTTGGATCAATCCTAACACTCAAAAGTTTTATGTATGGTATACCAGAAGAAAGAGATTTAGTTTTAATTATATCTTCTTCTGGAATTATTTTCTTTTCTCCTAAAACATCTTCCAGTGGTTTATTAGATTTTATACTTTCAACTTTAGCTGACTCCAGCTGTGCTGGAGTTACTATTTTCATTTGTAATAATAATTGTTCAAATTTTTTTTGGTCTTTTACAAACATATTTTTTTAATTAAAATTATCTAACCGAAAAATCTACAGATCCTTCTATATTTTTTGGATCTTCATTTTTACATTCAGTAGGAGTCTTTGTTGGTTCTGCTACATAATATAACCAATATTGAGTAGAAGAACGCCTTACATAACACATTCTGGTATTTTCACCTAAAGGATCATCTGTTTTTGTCCCAGATAAAACAAAAGAACTTAAAACACCACCTAAACTATAAAGTTCCGAAACTTGCTTATTTGTTGTAGTTTGTGGATAATCTTTATTTTTTGCATAATATGACTCAAGAGCAGTTTTTGTTTCTTTCATAATTTTGTCTCTTTCAGAATTTCTTGAAGTTTCTTCTAAATTTGCTGTATTTTGATTATTATTTTCTTCATTTTTAACATTATTTTCAAAATTAATACCTAATTGTTGAAGAGCATAACAAATACTGCCTTCGGGTAAACTCTGTTCATAAGAAAATAAATCTCCTTTACACAAACCATTTATAGTACTAACGTTATAATCAGAAAAGTCTTTTATTTTATTATAAGCTTCTTCATCGTATTCAGAAATAAATTTAGGTTCGTTTATTAAATCTGAGGGAGAAGGTTTTGATTTATTAGAAGTTTTACCGCCTTCTAATATAAAAACCAGTGCGGCTATAAAAATAATTGATGATATAATTATTACTATAATGTCTTTTGTTTTAAAGTTGCTCATTTGAGGTAACCTCCCCTCTTGTAAAAGCTGTCACAGATATTGAAAAATCTAAAGAATTACTGTTTAAACCAGAAAAAGTAATAGCAGAAACAGACATTAATCTTAAAGATTTTTTTAATTTATCTAAAAAGCTTAAAACATTTTGATAAGATCCTTTACCAGAAACTGTAAACTTTATAGGGTTTACTCCTAATATTTCAGGCAGATTTGAATTTGTATTTTCTTCTATTCCTAAAGAAGAAACGTTATCGTTTATAGATTCTACAGCAACACCATATTCAGAAGCTACAAGATAAATTTGATATGCAATACCTTTTCTATCTTCATTTAAAGGTAATGCTTTATCTATATTTTCAACTTTGTTTTTTAATTCTTGAACATTCGAAGAAATTTTAATTAATTTATTTTTTTTATCTTCAAGAATTTTTACAACATTTTTTCTATTATCAAGAATTAATTGTTGTTTTTTATTATCGGAGATTAAAGGTTTTATAATTAAGTACCCCACAAAAATAGCTACTAATAAAGATAATACAAGAATACCATATATATATGAATTTTTATTTAAATTTAATTTTTTATTGTCCATATTTCCTCCGAAATATCAGCTATTATTGAACATTGAAAAGTGTTAACTTTATTATCAGAACTTCTGATAAATTCAGAAACATCAATATTTTTAAACATCTTAATTTTTTGTTTATTTTCATTTTTACTATCCGGATTTTTATCTTTATTTTCATTTACCGTAGGAACTTCATATTCTTCAAGTGACTTAATAGCTTCCGTAAGTTTTCCGATAGAATTTGACTTAAGCTTAAAACTAACTTTACTTGAAGAAATAGAAAAATCTCCCAACATAGTTTCTCTAGGTAATAAAGCCTGTAAGTGCCTTAGGGCAAAAGTTAAATCAATTCTATTTTCAATAATGTTTTTTATACCTTCTGTTCCAGATACTAAAGAATTAATTTTTTCTTCAACATCTTTATATTTTTCTATATCAGATCTTAATTCATTTATTTTAGATTCTTCTTTTTTAATTGAAGATTTTCTAGAAAAATTTATTGAATAAAAAATAGCCGTAATTATAGCTGTGGCAACTAAAATAGAAACAGAAATTATAATTATTATTGAATTAATTTGATTTTGTTTTTGTTCTTGCTCTCTTGTTTTTGGTATTAAATTTATTTGCATTTTATTTCCTTTTTGCAAGCCCTATAGCTGTTGAATATTCTGCATATGTCGCCATTAAGTTTTGTTGTATTGAAGCAGGATATCCTATTTTTGACCATGGAGATGCAATTTGTACATCAGTTTCAAGAAGAGATGATAAATAAGCAGGAAGTTCAAGTAATCTTGCACCACCACCAGATAATATTATTTTATCAATATTTTGCCCAAATTGCTCCTGGTAAAATTTAAACGATCTTTTTATCTCTTCTACAATACCAGAAAGTAAGGGTTGTAAGGTTTTAAATAATTCTCCTTCAAGTTTATCTTGAGCTAATCCAAATTTTTTCTTAAATTGCTCTGCTTGATTTATATCTAATCCAAGATTTTGAGAAAGAGCTCTTGTAAAAGCAAAAGAAGCAACAGGTAAAGTTCTTGAATGAAAAAGTACTTCATCTTGCATAATAGCAATTTCTGTATTACTTGCACCTATTTCAATTACCATAACTTTAGATCCATTTGTTTGACCAATGGAACGAGATAAAGCCACAGGAACTGTTTCTAGCCCAACAACTTTAAGATCAGCTCCTTCAAGTGTTTGCATTGTTCTTTCAATTTTTGCATTAGGAGAAGCAACTATCATAACTGCTATTTCTTTATTAGGACCAACAGATGGTGAAATTAATTGCCAAGAAATTCTTACATCATCAATTTTAAGAGGTATATTTTGTTCTGCTTGCCATTGTATAGCTTTTTCTATTTCGTTTGGCGCCATCTGGGGCATTTTAACAACAACATTATAAACAGAAGATCCTGAAAGAGCAGAAACAACATTTCTAGTGGAAACACGAGCATCATGAACTAACTTTTTTATAATCTGAGACACTTGTTTAATATCCATAGGACTATCAGATTGAGAAAGACCTATTGGAATTTTTGTTTCAGCATAACTAACCAAACTATAACGACCGCTATTATTCCTTAATTGAACAAGACGTATAGCAGAAGAGCCAACGTCTAGTCCAAAAAATTCACTTGTACCAAATAATCCTGGCAATACTTATTTACTCCTTACCTATATATCTTATCACGAGATAAGTTAAGTTCAAAATTATATTCTAAGGAGCCACTTCCTGAAAATTAGTATCAGCCCATTCTTGAGATCTAATTTTAACACCTAAAGGACAAGTCTGGGATAAACCATCACTTATACCAGTTACAAAAGGATTAAATCCTGAAATATTTTCTATAACATAGGTATAAACTGTATTTGGTCCGATGTTGTTTTTTATTGTTCCATCACCAAAATTCCAATCATATTGAGGAACACTTCCACACAACCAATTATCTTCTATATAAGATTGAAAACTTACAGTTAATGGTATTACTCCTACAACTGGGTTAGCAGAAACAGAACCACAATATAAAGTTCTTGTATACTTACTAATAGTATAAGTAGTAGAAGCACTGGCTGTTCTTGGATACCATTTACCTAAAACATTAAATCCTCTATCTGTAATTTTAACACTTGCGTTTAGATTTTTTGAATCTGGTGGATTAACACTAAAAATAGAGCTCCAATGAGAATCATCAAATGTATGAAGTTCAGATGTTGCAGTAATTTTACCTTTTCCGCCTGAAACAGTTTTTGTGTCTTTATGACCATCACCAAAATCAAATTCAAAAGTAAATAAATGGCTACCTAATGGAAAAACATCATGATTAACTTCAGCTGTTAATTGTACAGTTGCTGTATTTGGAACTAATTTAGAACAATCAAAATCACCATTTCCACCAACTTTTGCGGTTAATTTTGTACCCGACAATCTATCTTTTCTTCCATTAAAAACAAAATTAAATGGATAATTTACACCATTACTCATATCACTATATGAAGTCGTATAACTTCCATTAAGACCCCTTTTTATACCTGCGGGAGTATCCCAATAAGAAATATCAGAATCATAATCACCACTAGCTACTGCTGTAGCTTTTATTGTGTAAGGACCACATTTACCATTATCTATATGTGGAGAAGGACAGTCAGATAAACCACAAGCCATACCACTTTCAGCATCTTTACCGTCAGCGTCTGTGGTTGCAGATAAACTTTGGGTATTACATGAATGGCAATTTGCGCCATCCCACCACCTATGATCTGAAGAAGAATCAGAAGCAGCACTTACACTAACACCAGACATTGGTGAATATGTCCCATTTGCATTTAATTTTTTGGCACTAACCGTAATCTTAATAAAACTTGCATCTACCGCACTAGGGGTAAACAAAACTATAGCAAAGCCTATTGAGAATAAAGCAAGAATTGAATTTTTTATCAAAGATTTATTCATAAAAAACTCCTTAATAGTTTACTTTATATTCAACTTTATATTTTGACTTCATTGCTTCAAACCAAGATTCATAGCTTGAATATGAACCATCACCTTCTTCTTTTATATTAAATACTGCATAGAAAGCTTCGTGCTGATTATTGTCAAAATCATTTTTAAGTTTTACAACCTCAGGAGCTGTTAATTTACCTTTATTTGATTTTAGTGAAACATTCCAAAAATCATCTTCGAAATAGGTTTGCTGCTCAAAATCATCTTTCGTAAAACTGGCTGATAAAACATATGTTTCTTGCCATAATGGTTTACCTATTACACTATCTGCTTCCGCTTTTTTCATAGCTTCTGCAAAAGTAATTTTGCCAGATTTTACCTCTTCATATAAATTATTACATAATTTTTTTGCATATTCCTTGTCTTTAGCATATCTTGCTTTTGATTCCTCTGTATTAACGCTATCTTTTCCAATTTCATATGGAAGGTCAAATCTGCAAATAAAAAATTCTCCAGCTCTCCATGCAATTTGTTTTTCTTTTATTTTATTAATTAAAATTTCACTTTTTAAAGCTTTTTTAGAAATTTTAGCTTGATAGTCTGTATAATTTTCATATACTCCGCCTAATCTCTCTTTCATTAAAGAAATTACTTCTTCATCAGTAACTGAAATATTCATAGAAGCTAATTCTTTTTCTGCAATTTTTGCTGCAATTAGTATATTAAGAAGTCTTTTTTTCTCAAAATTACTTACATCTTTTGGTTTATCTAAAGTTCCTTCAAATTCAAGACCATAAATTCTTTCATTAAGATCTTTTTGATAAATTTTTTCACCACCAACAATTGCTAAAACATTTTTGTCATCTTCTTTAGAATTCATCTTTAAAACTAAAACTACAGAAAGTGCAATTAAAGATAAAACTACGATAGCAATACCAAACCAAAGCAATGGTTTTTCCGTTATAGTCTTTTTGGTTTCGACTAATCCCATAAATTTCTCCTTTTTTAAAAATAAGCTCAGGGCAATATATCCCTTGAGCTTATTAAACGTCCTTATGTATTTTTATTTAAATATCTAAACATCTTTGTGATGTCTTTATTATTTTATATTATACAAAATAAAATAACTTATGTCAATCAAAACTCGTGTTTTTTGGCTGTTTTATGATAATTATTAAAGAATCATAAGCTTTCTTAAAATCATTTATTCTTTTTTTAACAAAATTCGTTCCTAAATTTATAGTTTGAGAATAATCAATTACTGGTTGAGGAGCTGGAGAAGGAGCTTCACTTTTTTTTGACGGAATAGTCGCTTTTGGAGTGCTTGGATTATAAGTACTTGTGGCAGAAGTCCCAAACATTTGAACTACCATTGTAGTAGTGTAACCCTGAAATTCTCCTGTTACAACACCAACACCAAGCTCTTTATAGTTTTCACCCAAAATATTTGCCCTATGACCTCCGGAGTTCATCCAAGCATTCATTATGTCTTCCGCAACAGAATAATTCATTGCAAGATTTTCACCAGCATAAATATAGTTATATCCAGCATTTAAAATAAAAGTCCAAGGAGTAGCGCCACTAGGTGTGTTATGAGAAAAGTAGTCTTTATTAATCATATCTTGTGCTTTTGTTCTTGCTGCATTAGCTAATTTATAGTTCCAAGATAAATTAACCATTCCATATTTTGACCTTTGAGAATTTGTTAAATTAAATATGTTTGTTTCTGTAATAGCAGAAGCGTTTGCAGTCTCTAAAAAAATAGGCAAAAAAATACCTAAAGAAAAGATAAATATTATTAGTTTTATTATTGTTTTTTTCATTATCTTTCCTAAAAACGCCTTATTATAGCAAATATTAACAGATAAATCAATAACTACTAAAAGAAAGAGTAAAAAGTTGCTTTCTTTTTTAGTTCTCTTAAATGTTCTTCTTTTAAAAGCCTTACATGCTCTGGATTTTCATCTATCTTTTGTATCAATAGAGAGCTATGATCTCCGCCTAAAACATAAGGAAGTATCACATAATCAGCACCAGCGCCATATAAGTCAAATGCTTCATGTGTTTGTCCTGTTGCTACCATAACAACTATTTTAGAATTCATCTTTTTCGCAGTTTTTATCAAGAAAATATTAGTTTTTAGATCAGGGATAGTGGATACTAACATAGACGCTTTATCAATATTTAATTTATTAAATATCTCCTCATCTTCTACGTCTCCATATAGACAAGTGACTCCCATATTACAAGAAAGTTTATTAACAACTTCTGGGTCAAAATCTACAACTATAATTTT
>JAWABG010000057.1:0-8472 GCA_038884715.1 Candidatus Woesearchaeota archaeon
GGTCTACCATCATAATCAATTCTTCCTTTTTTTGATAAATACTCAGTTATTTGACTAACAACATCAAGATTTGGTGCCCAAACAATATTATGTATTTTTCTTACTTTACCCATATCTGTATAAATTAAGCTGATTTCTGAGGTTAAAATAAATGGAAAACCGTTTTTTGTTTTCAAAATTCCGTCATCAGTTTCTGTTAGATTTTCTTTTATTTCATTAATCCACTTAGGGTGTGTGAAATCTCCAGATCCGATTATATCAATACCTTTAATTCTTGACCATCTTTCTATATTTTGAATATTTAAATCCTTTGAGCATCCTCGAGCATATTTTGAATGTAAATGTAAATCAGAAATTATTCTCATAGATAATAGTAAAGTATGTTTTTATTTAAAGTTTTGTTTTTTAGTAAATATAAATTTTCAGTTTTTGCAAATTTTATTAATCATATTAAGTTACCGTAACTTTTTTATAATAGATAAGCTTACTTAAATTAAAAGTAGTATGATTTTTTAAAATTAATAGATAGAAATTATAAAAACAAAAATAATTAAATAAAAATTAAATATAATTTATTATAAAACATAAATGGAACTGAAGGTAGATTATAATTGTGATATTTGCAATGAGCAAAAGACTTGTTTTATATTCAAAGAGTTTAATGCAATCTTCAGTATATGCAACGAATGTTTTTATATTTTAAATGAGAAAGCACCCACATTAATTAATGATATTTGCTTTCTATGCGATATTACTAAAGAAACCCTTTTTGAATTAGAGAGAAAAAACCAGACTCCAATAAGAAAGTTAAAAATATGTATTGACTGTAAAGATAAACTGGAAAAGCTTATAGGGTCAACAAAGATATAATCAAAGATATAATTCCTGATTTTCTAATTATTCCAATTAAAATAAATATACTTAAAATAGTGTTTTTATTTTTTATCATAATGTTTCTCTTTGATTATTCCATATCCTATCAATCTAAACCTTGTTTCTATACGTCTTGATATTGTAACTTTATCTCCTATATTTGCGCATATTGGAATCTTTAATTTGCAGTTTACAATATTTTTTGAGATATTTGTAACAAGACCCACAGACTTTGAAGAATTAATATTAAACATTAACATCTCTCCTGGTTTTATTACTTCTACTTTTAGTTCATTCTTTAAACCAACAACTCTTTCAAGTAAATGAGTTTCGAGTTCTAATTCATACCAAATTTTTGGCAATTTCCCAGGATGGCTAACAACGTTACCCGCAAGACTGTCTCCTTTTATTATACTTGGATCAAGATCAGTCATAACAGCAATACTCCCACCAGGACCTAACTCATCAAGATTTGTATTCCAAGCCATCAATCCTGTAATTCTTGTAAATATTGGCTTTGCAATAATCTGGTTGTTTTCTGTTACTACCCTCCCGGGCCTTATCTCAATTTCATCACCAACTTTCAATCTACCAGAAATAATACTTCCACCTAAAACACCACCTTTTAATTCTTTAACACTTATTCCAGGCTTATTTATATCAAAGCTTCTGGCCACAATCATCATTGGCGTGTCTGTTTGCGACCTGACTGGAGTAGGTATATACTCTTGAATTGTTTTAATAAGTAAATCAATATTTATACCGTGTTGAGCACTAATTGGAATGATTGGACAATTTTCATAATGTGTTCCTTTAAGGAATTTTTTTATTTGATGATAATTATTTTCAGCCTTGTCTTTTGTAACAATATCAATCTTATTCTGAACTACAACTACATTTTTTATTCCTGACATTTCTAATCCCATAAGATGCTCTCTTGTTTGAGGTTGAGGACACTCTTCATTCACAGCAATTAACAATAAAGCACCATCCATTATTCTCGCGCCAGATAGCATAGTAGCCATTAAAGAATCATGTCCAGGAGCATCAACAAAACTTACTCTTCTGAGAAGATCAGTATTACTTCCACAAATAGCACAAATTTTTTTTGTTGTATAACATTCAGGATCATCACATTTTGGGCATTTTCTAAATTCTGCATCTGCGTATCCCAGTCTTATTGTGATACCTCTTTTTATTTCCTCACTATGAGTATCGGTCCATTTTCCTGTTAATTGTTCTGTTAGAGTTGTTTTTCCATGATCAACATGCCCTACGAGTCCAATATTGATTTCTGATTGAATTTGTTCAGATGAAATCATGAGCTTCTGTTTATAAATATCTTTTTCTGATTCTGTTTTATCTTCACATTTAATCTTTAGATGGCTTTCTTCTTTTTCATTCTTTTTTTCTACTTTCTTTTTTTTTATTTTTTCTGATTCTACAGTTTTTTTTGACTTTAACATAATTCCAAGAAAAAGAATATAATTTATAAAGTTATCTGAAGAAGAATACTTAAAAAATCAATAAAAATTCAGCAAAACATTTATAAACAATAGTTTAATCCTTGAATCATTATGGAAAATTCAGTTTTATTATTTAATAAATGGCCAACAGACGGAATCAAAGTTAGAGATATGGGATTGAAAAGATATATTGGTATTGAACCTGTTTATGTTCCAAAAACAGGAGCAAGATTTGCAGGAAAAAGGTTTTATAAATCAAAAATCTCAATAGTTGAAAGGTTAATAAATAAACTAATGGTTCCTGGCCATAAAGGAAAAAAACACAAAATCAGTAGTGGACATTGCACTGGCAAATCAATCACTAATTACAATATTGTCAAAGACGCATTTAGTATTATAGAACAAAAACTAAAAATAAACCCGCTCGAAGTTTTTGTAAAAGCACTAGAAAACGCTGCTCCAAGAGAAGAAATTGTAACAATAGAGTACGGTGGAGCAAGATATCCAAAAGCAGTTGAAATAGCACCTCAAAGAAGAATTGATCTCGCGCTTAGATATATTGTGCAAGGTTCTTATAATAAGTCCTTTAATAAGAAGAAGAATATGGCAAATGCACTTGCGGATGAAATTATTAATGCTTATCAATTGAACCAACAGAGTGATGCAATTGCTAAAAAACTTGAACTTGAAAGGCAAGCTGATTCCAGCAGATAATTTGAAATTATCTTAAAAATAATACAAAGATTTTTATCAATGATTTTTATGTGTTTTACATTCTATAATGAAATTTATTAACCTTATTTTATTAATAAAAATCAGTTTGTGATAAAAATGAAAAATATTGAAATTACAGAAAATATTATACTTTTCGACCATTTTATTTTTATTAAGAAAGAAAAAACATTAATTCTATCTGATTTACATATAGGATTAGAAGAAGTAATGCACAAAGAAGGTTTTATGATACCAAAAATTAATTTTTTGGAGCAAAAAAAAAGAGTGGCATTAGCCTCAAAAAGATTTAAACCAAAAAAAATTATATTAAATGGAGATATAAAACACGAGTTTGGAAATATAAATAGAGAGGAATGGAAAAACATTATTAATTTTCTAGAAATTCTAAAAAAGAAATCGGAGATAATAATAATTGAAGGAAATCATGATAAGATAATTAGGCCAATCGCCATCAAAAAAAGAATTAAAACATCTAAATACTATATTAGTCAAGATAAAAAAATATTTGTCTGCCACGGAGATATTATATTAAAAAACGATGATCTTAAAAAATCAAAGTATGTAATTATTGGTCATGTACACCCCGCAATAACATTATATTCTGGTTTTAGGAATGAAAAATTCAAATGTTTTTTAGTAGGAAATTGGAAAACTAAAAAAATAATTGTTATGCCATCTTTAAACTTTTTAAATGAGGGTTGTAACATTTTAAGGGAAAAACAAACAAGCCCATTTTTAAAAAACATTAAGAATGAAAATTTCGAGGTATATATTGTAGCTGATAAAATCTATGGATTTGGTAAATTAAGTAAATTTTAGATTTTGAAAGTTCTTATTTTATGCTAGATTTTTTAGAATTTAATTAATTTTTTAAGATTAGATATTATCAATAAATATTTAAATATTAAACAAACAAATATGTATAATGGTAGATTTAAAAAAGAGGATACTTATATTAATAAGTGTAATTCTTTTTATATCTAGTTGTATAAAGACAGTTATTGGTGAGGAGAATCTTATACTGGACAAAGAAATATATGATGGAGAAATAATTAGCGTCAAAAATCAAACAATAGGTATAAACATTAATCAAAACTATAAAGTTCAAGTAAATCATAATAAGACTTTCGTTATAATGAATGTTGGTGATTGTAAAACAAAATTTGGATTACGATATTGCCTGATTAATGTAACAGAAGACGAAAATAGCAACCTTCTTGCAAGGCTAAAATTTTATGAGCTTCATGCAGATTTAGATATTCAATTAACTCTTTCTAAAAATAAAGTATATGTTGGTGAAGAAATTAATATAAATATTAGCATAGAAAATAAAGGAACATATGACGCAACAAATTGCTTGCTTATATTTCCGCTAGGGGATAACATTACTGCATTGAGGTATAACAATCTAATACTAAGAGCTAACTCTCTGATATGGGAAGGAAAAATAAATAAAAAAGAAATTAAAGAATTTATATTCACAGCAATTATTAATAAAGAAACAAAACAAAAATTAATGGCAAATATTAGTTATAATGATGGAGAGCATCAAATTAAACTGGTTTCAAACGAAGAAACAATAGTGTCAGATGATTACTTTTCTGCTACATTTTCAAATAGTACAACAACAGTTGGAAATGAAATTACACTATATGTAAATTACTCCAATCAGTTTGATTCAGAGGTTTTCTTTAGAAATTTGATTGTGAAAATTCCCCAAAAACTTCAAGTAACATATTATAGTGATGGTGTGGATGTTGGAGATAATACTTTTGAAATAATAGACAGCGTACCTTCGAAAAATAATTACACAGTTCAATTTAAACTTATTCCTGAGTTATCAGGTAACTATACTATAAATGTTACGATCATCAATCTCACTTATGTAGGCGGAAGTCTAAAAAATATTATAACAAGTAACAGCATCAAAGTCAATAAAGCAGAGCTAGAATTAAGTGATGACATATTAAGTGATATAACTGTTGAATCAAAACAAACGCAAAAATACACAGTATTCATCAAGAATCCCTCAGTGAACACATATTTTCAAAATATTGTTTTCAGAGTATTCTTAGATAATTTAAGTGTAGCCAACCAAGAATTTGCCAGAATTGGAGCAAATACTCAAATAACTGTACCATTAAATTTTTTGTTTCCAGAAGTAAGTCAAACCACTACAATGAAGTTAAATTTTAGCATAGTCTATGAATCAATGTATGGAGAAAAATTATACGGGGAATTGACGCATAATCTTAAACTTAATCCATATAGAGAGATTAAAGTAAGGAAAGTTATATCTAACCAAGAATTTTGGTTTGAAAATAAAACAAAAATTGATGTTTATTTAAAAAATGAGAAATCAATTGATATAAATTCAATAGAAGTTGAGGATGTTTTAAGTCAAGGTTTATTAAAAGTACTAGGGAATAATAAAAAGATAATAAGTCTCGATAGTAATCAAGAGACCTTAGTTTATAGTTATGAAATTTCTGCTAAAAGTAAAAATATTGAAAAAATTCAAAATACAACAACTATTATTAAGTATGGTTTTGATGGAAAAAATTATAAAATTGAAGAACCGTCATATTTTACAGTTTTAGGAACAGTATACTTGGGAGGAAAAAATATTAGCGGGCAAGAAATAAATATTAGTGTTGCAGGAGATATAGATGTAAATATAGATAATCTGAATAAAACTCAAATTAATTCTTCAAATAAAAATAATTTAACTGAAGTGCTATATATAAATCAAGATAATACTGAAAAAAAAGAATATATCTTTTTAAATTTATTTTATAAAAAATTAACATTAATAATAATAGTTTTAATAATTTTTCTAATAATGTTCGGATTGTTTGTGATGAGAAAAATCAAAAGAAATAAGACCAAATCAGAATCCCAAATTCAACAACCAATTCAACAACTTGTAGGTGAGCAAGCAAAATCACAACAACAAAACCTACAGCAGATAACCCAACAAGAAATACAAAATAAATCAGAGCAAGCTAACCAACAAACGGATCAAAATCCTCGAGATTTGCAAGGAGTAAATAAAGCAAACTAATTAAATAATATATATTAATAAGTATATATAAATAATAATGATTAAATCATATATAAATAAAAGAAAATATAATAAAAGAAACTAAAAAAACAGAATATAGCATTATTATGAATATACATATTTATATTATTTTGTATAGTCTAATATAATTTTTATTAAGGTTCTTTTTTATTAAATAAATACTTAAATACTCAAGAATTTGATTTTAGGATTATTAATAGTGATGTGAAAGAATTGGCCAGGTTTCAATGTCTTGGAATTGATGAATCTAATCACGGAAAATTTCCTGAAATATTTGTAGCTGTTTACTCTGAGTTCCCTAATGATGTTGTTGCTCTTTATGGTTTACCAAAGAAACGAAAAAATAAAAGAGATTTAAGTGAAATTCTTGAAGGAAGAGAATTTAAATATATTCTAATGCCGAAGGATTACAAAGAGTGGTTTGGAGAAAATGAAATCAGAATAATTGCATACTATGAATTAATAAAGAATTTTGGGCATTTAGACAAAATAATCATAGATGGAGAATTAAGAAAAAAAGAATTTGACGAACTTAGCAAATTATTGAAAGTAGAAAATCCGATGAAAATCATTGCAGAATCAAGAGCAGACACAACATATAGTGTTGTTAATATAGCAGATCAGATAGCTAATGTATTATTTCAGTATTATAATAGATTTAAAAATACAAGAATAAACACAAAATTTCTTCAATATTTATTAACACCTAAAATGGAGGAGCATATTACACTATTAGAAAATTTAGAGAAAAAATTAAAAAATAGTTAATCCGTTTAAAAAATCATTTATTTAAATCTTATTTAAAGTATATTATATCCTATTAATATTTATTTAGCTAATCCACTTAGACGAAGAAGGTTTATATTTTTCTTTGATTGCTTTTTCACTGATAATAGCACTATTTCCGGCAGGATCTTCAATAATTAATCTTGCTTTCTCTTGACCCCAGATAATTCTTGTGATTTTTTTGATAATGTTTTTTGCTTTTTTTCTTGATTCTTCATCTTCATCATTATCCCTTATGTCTTCTGTTTGTTTTTTTATCCTGTTTAATATACCCTCAACATTAGTTATGTATCCGTTGCTCATTGGTCCTGGCTCAATAGTTCCCACGTGAGGAATTTTTATCGTGGCAGTGCTTGATTTTATTACTCGTATTTTCATATCGTCTTCCTTATTTATATCTAATAAATATCGCGATGGCTCATTTTCTACTTCTGTCTCTATGTCTGCTTTATGGTATTTGCAGCTTTCATTTGAGCAATCCATACTAAAAATATAGCACATCCCAAAATATGGAATCTCTTTTTTAGAATCCATTAATGTAAGTGTTTTCTGGTGACAGACCGGGCAAATTTCTCCTCTAAGAACTTCCATGTTTTCACTTTCCGCACTCTCTTTTTTAGCACCGCTCTTTACATCAGATTTACCTTTTTTTACCATATCAAAATTAGTGATATGCATTATTTAAATATTTTATTATTAAAAAAAAAAGAATAATAAATTTTAACAAAAAAAATAAAAATTTAAATAATTCTCTAAATGAAAAAATTAATCTAAAATTTTAATTAAATAAATATTAAAAAATACATATTAGAAAAATTAATCTTCTTTGATCTCTTCGGTTCCTTTTGTCCTGTATATTTCTGCAAAATTTGGGACAACAACAATGTGGTCCTCTGAAAATCCTGCTATGTCTCCTTCTATTGCATCACAAGTTTTCTTTAATTTGTTTATTGCTCTCTTTAATTCTACAATATCTTTTTGTTTTAAAGGAGAAATATTTACTAAGGCTATTGTGTTTCCCTCTCTCAGCACATCGAGTATTGGTTTTATGTCTGTGAAGTCCTCAAGAACAAAGGGTCTTACAACCACTTTCCCAGCACCTTCGGTTTCTTTTTCAGAATCTAGCTCAACATAATCTTCTTCTGTACCGTCAGATTCTTCATCAGCATATTCTCTTCTAGAAAATGTGTTTTTAAGCTTTGATAAAAATGATGCCATATTTCTTACCTCCACCCTTAGTTTATTTATTACTAATAATTAGTTGTTCTTTTTTAGGAGTAATGTTTAGGCATATATATAAAGCTTTTGTTTTTTGAGAACAAACAAATATTTTTACTATCATCAAGTTGTAATTAAAAATAGTAAAATACTTAGTTTACATAAACAATTATATATGTTCTTACATTACGTATTCTTATATATTGTATTCTTATATACTATCATTCTCCCATATTATATTTAATAATTTTATAAAAAATTATTTTGAATTTTATAAAGATTGTAGTTATATCCTATTATTAGTTATAT
>JAWABG010000058.1:0-8441 GCA_038884715.1 Candidatus Woesearchaeota archaeon
CCCCCCCAATATTATAGTAACCTATTCTCTCTTTTATTTTAGGTTTCCATAAAAAGAAGTAAATATTTAAGAAACTTCCTCTTAAATCAATTCCAATATCAAACTCTTCTTCTTTAATCTCTTTTAATACTTTAAAGTAATTTTTCCAAACTTTATAACTCCACCATTTTCTCCAAAACAAATTACAGATAATTATTTTATCTACATTATAATTCTTTTCTATTAATGGTTTTGCTTCTTCTGAAACTAAAGCAGTTATTTTATAATTTGGATATGCTCTTTTTATTTCTCTAAATATTCCTGTATCTTGTGCTAAATCTCCTATATGGTCGTTCCTTATTATCAATATTTTCTTGTCTTTTCTATGGTTTTCCAAACTACCATATGGTTTCCCAAGTAACCACAAAGTTATTTTATCAAACCAATGAAATATAATTGCATTTCTTTTAAGTATATCTCTTATTTGATATTCTTTAATCATTTATCTTCCTCCAAAATATCTAATATTTGATAATACAAACTCCAATCACAATCTGGACAAACATTTAAGTTTTCATAGCCACACAATCCTAAAGCCCAAATACAAGTTGTTCCTTCTATTTTTCTATTGCAGATTTGACATTTGCTTTTCATCTCCTATCTCCTTCACATCTCACCATAATACTTCTATGAACAGCAGTAAGATATGCTTTGACTTTATCTTTGGGTTGGTAATATAATGCAACATCATCTCCTCTTCGGTATAACCATTCACCATCTCCTAGATTACTTGCTGGTGAGAATCCTGCTTCTATTAGACCTTCTAGATTAGGTTTTAATAAGGATTTCATAATTTTAATACCTCTTGACTTAATCTTTTGTTTGCTATATTTACTGCTTTTGGATTTATATCTATACCAATATACTTTCTATTAGTTTCTTTAGAAGCAACACAAGTTGAACCTGAACCACAAAAAGCATCAAGAACTATATCTCCTTCTTTTGTGCTTATTTTTATTAACTTTCTTAATATTTTTAAAGGTTTTTGTGTTGGATATAATAACTGCGATGGATTACTTATTGTATCATCTTTAATCAACCCAAATTCTCTTCCAATTCCATCTTTAAATAAAATCTTCCTTCCTTTCATAGCAAAAATTATAAATTCATAATTATTTAAAAATGAACTCTCTATATCTCCCAAACCCCCTAATGTTTTATTTTTTTCCCAAATTAAACAATTTTTAACTTTGAACCCATTTTTAGTAACTATTTCAAAAAAATAAGGATAATTATCAAATCTACAAAATAAAAATAAACAGGTATTATTCTTTAAAACCCTATATGCTTGTTTTATAAATGGTTCAAAAAAATCAAGATTATCATCATTTTGAATATAATCAAATCTATTTTTTGTATCCATATTAGATTTAAAATTTATTCCATAAGGAGTATCTGTTAAGATTAAATCTATATCTTCATCTTTAATTTCTTTCATCAGTTCTAAACAGTCTCCTTGATATATTTTGTTTATTTCCATATTATTTTAGGGTGGTTTGTTTTGATAATAATGTTTAGTTTTATCGTTTTATCGTTTAATTATGTAGAATTTAATTCTCCTCTTGTAAAAGCTATGCAACCAATAACGGTTTGGTCCAATAAACACCAACCTTCTTCATTCGAAACGATTAAAACTTGGTGGTTATTAGTTTGGTTTATTTTCATTAAAGGTGTTTCTATATAAAAACTTTTGTTTATTTCCTTAAATCTCCTTTCAAAATAGACTACTGCTGTTGAGCAAACACCCCCTTCTGCCTTAAACTGCTCTAAAGTAAGGTCTTTTCCTAAATTTGATATGTTATATTTGTAAAATCCCTTTAATTCTTCATTTAAGCAGTAAGAGGTATTAATTAAGGAAAGATTAGAACAGTTACCTTGTAGAATCGTTGAATTTGGTGTTTTAAAGAGTTCTGGTGTGTTTTTTCCAAAATACCTACCAATATCCTCACCTAACCTTAATGTTTCTAAAATAACCAAAATTGTAAGAAGGATTACTAAAAGGACTACACAGAATTCTATGAATAATCTTAACCTGCTTGGTTTATGTTGTTTGGTTCTGATTTCTTGATTTCTTGGTAGTTTTTGAGCCATTTTCCTTTATAATCCGTCCATAAAAATAGTATAGTATGTATTAGATGTATTAAGTATATATATATTTATACTATAAGTATGGACGGTTTTCATTTTAACAACTCCTTAACAAAAGGATGTTCTAAGTTTATTTTCCAGTATTCATAAAACTTATCAGGATAGGAAGTCTCTTGTTTCCTACAATCAACCAATTTTAAATTCCAAAGTATATTAAGTTCTCTAAAAGCAGTGCTTTTACCTATTTTTAAAGTATCAGCTATCTGAGAGGTAGAAAAATCAGAATAAAGCCCATAATTCCTTAAAAGGAAATCAAAAACCTTAATTCTTAAAGGAAATGCAGAACTCTTAGCCACTTTCCATAGGATTTTTAACGCTTTTTCATCAGAGTAATTTGAATCTAAGGATTTAAGGCAAATATAAAGTCTTTTCATTTGTTTTGAGATTCTTGTAGGTTCTTCTGGATAAACATCATTCCTTAAAGTGTTTGTATATTGGTCTAATTCTCCAGAAGCTCTCATAAAGGTTACATAAATAGATATTCTTTTAATTTCCTCTATTACTTCTTTCTTAATATCTTTTCTTATTACTTCTATTGAATTTAAGAAGTTCAAAGTAGTTTCTTTTAATATTTTTTTAATATTCATTTCATCACTCTCATTTTCAAAACATTTATCCATAGCCAAGTTTTTATCCAGATTTCCATTTGTTCTATAAATTAACTCTCTTGTTCCTAAATCTTGATGAACCAGTATTTGTGAATCTATTGCAGGTGTAGAACCTCCAATTAAAGTAACTTTAAGATTTTTATATCTCGCTCTTGAACCTTGTCCAGAAATTTTACCTGCCAAACCATCATATAAATCCCTAAGCTGTCCCCAAAGTTCGGCTTTATCTATTGGAGGAAGTTTAAGTATTTGAGCCATATCAGGAATGATAATTAATTTACCATCAAGTTCTGGAGCTAAGTCTGGATATTTCTTTTTGTCTTTATAACCATTAACTAAGGTCTTACTTGTAAGATTATGTAAAACAAAAGTATTTTCTTCATCTTCTATAGCATTTAATTGAACACTCTTCATATCTCCAGATGGACCAACAAGGATTAACCATAAAGGTATTCCTTCAAACTTCCTACTTAGAGCAATAGCAAGAACAATATCAATCCTATCAGTTTCTTCAATATGTAAATAAGTTCTATAAATATCATATAAATTTTGTAATTTATTTTCTATTTTTTCATAATCAGTTTCATTCCACTGAGAACAACTACCATCAACAGGAACTTGTTGGTTCATTTCCTTACAAATTCCATTTTCATAGTTCTTACAATTTTTACAAATTGCTTTATCAAGGAAGCTTACCATTATTACCACCTATCCAACATTTATTACTCTTTGCAAAATTACACTTATCACAAAGAATTTGTAAATTATCTAATTCATCTGAACCACCTTGAATTACTGGAATTATATGGTCGCAGTGTAAAACAGCTTCTTCTTTAGATATTCCACACTCTTTACATTTATAGTTATCCCTCTTAAATACCTCGTGTCTTAATCTTGAATCCAGAGAAAAAGCTTTTTCTGGAATACCATTATTGATTTGTTCATAAACAGATTTAAGCTGAATTTTTATCTCTTCTTCATCTATAAATAAAAATTTAATAGATTCTACTTCTTTTTTAAACATAAATTGAATTTGTTTTGTAACTTCATCTAATCTTTCTTCATTTGTGTCTACTAAAACCATTATTCTAACATAGGGTTTTCCTAAAAATTCTGTAATAAATTTCCAATCTTTTAACTGAGATTTTAAAATATTAAGTAAATTATCTGGATAGACTATCTTATCTAAAATTAACATCGGTCTTTCAAAAAGACTATTTTTTTCTTCCATTTTCTATAACCCCCATTTCAATTTGGCATACTGGACAAATAACAATTATTATGTTATCTTCAACCTTTCTCTCTCTATAACAATTAGGACATTTAACTTTTTTCATTCTTCTCTCTCCTCTGCCAAATCCTCAATTTCGAACCAGTTTAAATAAACCCTTTTACCTTTTCTATGTTCTGGAGCATAACAATCAATAGTTATTTTATTCTCACCAATTAAAACTATTTTACAGAAATAATAATTATTATGAATATCTTTTATGAATACATTAGAATTAATTTTAATAAGTTCTTCTGCAAGAAGTTTCCATATTTCAATCCTTTCCTTCATTTCCATAAGTAGTTTAGAAATAACACCTATTTAAACAATTATATTAATTTTTAAGTTACAATCCTTCAATATCATTCATTAACTTTTCTCTACTTAAATGTAAGTAGATTTGTGTTGAACTAATATCTTTATGTCTTAGAAATTCTTTAACAACTAAAATATTTGCACCTTTATTAAATAAATCTGTTGCTCTTGAATTTCCTGTAATAAATATCTTTTCATTTGATTTTACAATAAATGTTTCATTTTCGTTTGAGATACACCAAATTTTACCTTTATATTTTTCTTTTTGAATTTGTTTTGGATATAATTCGCAATTATCTTTTTCTGTAATATAAATTCTAGAATATTCTTTTCCATTTTGTTTTTTAATTCCTCTTAAAGTTCTCTTCCCTAATAAACAAGAGAGTATTCTAAAAAATTCTATTCTTTTTGGATTTTGATTACAAAATTCATTACAAAGATAACCACCTTTCCTACTTGTTCCATCTCCCATCATCATACCTTTCCATAATTCTTGTAGTTCTTCATTCTTCAAATTTAAAAGTTTCCATTTTGGGGTTCTATCTTTTTCAATCCATTCCCATATCCAATCGTGATTCTTTCCCATTTTTTCAGGATTAGAACTATGATTACCTCCTTTTAATATTTGAAAATTAACAAGAAATGATGGTTTTCCTTTTGAATATCTACCAATATGAGATTTTATTGTTTTAGTATAAGGAATATTTCCATTCTTAAATAAATTTTCAAGATATTCTACTTTATTTCTATTAGCATCAAGTGATTGTGAAATAGTTATCTCTTTATGATTATTAAAATAGTTTATATGTCCGTCAGTAAGAATCCAGCCTAATATTCCAGCTTTTTCCTTTCCAATAGATAATTTTCCATTATAAATTCCAGAAATTCTATGTTTTATTAATCTAATATTTTTCATTTCAGATAATTCTTTAAAACTTATAAGTTTCCATTTTTCCCAAAAAGTATATCTTTTGAAATCTTTTTGATTAGAATGTGCAATTTTAAAAACTCCTTTATGTTCATCTGTGCAGGAATAATCTAAATATCTATTTTTTATACAATTTAATTCACCATCAAAATTGTAAATATAAATCTTATCTATTGGTTTTATTTCAAGAATATCTTTTTCTAAATTATAACTAAATATTTCATCTTGTTCTTTTATTTCAGTATATTTTTTCCAACCTTCAAGAGTAAGAATTTCACAATCTTCTTTTAAACAATGCCTCAGTAAGTGAGTATTAACTTTGAATCCAACAATATCCTCACTATATTTATATATAACATCTCTCCACCTTTCTCTACAAACACCCCAAACCTTTTTATCAAGTTCTCCTTCTCTTATTCCTTTTTCTTTAAACCATAAATAAAGTTTTTCCATAAGTTCAGGAGGAATTATTCCAACTCCTTCTCTTCCACCTTTTCCTTTTACACTTAATTGTCCCATCTTATTTTTATCTTGAGCCCATTTTCTTATATCTTCTAAAAGACTTCTGTTTGTAATAGACATTAGTTCTCCAACTCTCAAACCTGCATAATAAGAAATAAACCACATTAATTTAAATTTCTTATTTTCAATCTTTGATGCTATCTCGTGAATATCCTCTTCACTTAATAAATTAAATTTCTTGATTTTTTTTCTTCCTGTAATCTGTGGAATTTCAATAGCTCTAACTTCATTAATATCAAGACCTGCCTTTTCACAAATTTGTGGATTACTTTTTAGATAGTGAATTAAATTTTTTACATAGGCTCTACATACTCCATTTGGAAATCTGTTGAACAATCTTCTTATAGTTTCTTGGTTTAATTTTTCCTCGTATAAAATTTGTTTGGTATAATACCTATACTCCTTCATAGTTCTTTGAGATAATCCTTTCTCATTCTCCATCCAATCAAAAAATCCTTCAATATCTTGTATCATTAATTTGGTTCTGGGAGTTCCTTTTTGTATCCCACTAATATAGATTAGGCTCGATTTTCTTTATATAGCTTTCTATCCTAACCCAAACCTAAATGAAAATTTTATGGAGTTATTCGGCTCACCGAATAACTTTTGTAGCTACAAAAGAGAATTTAACCCTTTTAAGCCTTAAAAAGCTTAAATTTGGGCTTTTAGTAGATATTCGATAAGCCGAATATCTTAAATATTTGTAATAACATTTATAAGGTTTATTGGTTTATATTTTATAATGGCAAACTTCAAATCTCATTATACCGACGGTATTGATTTTTCTGAAAGTGGAAATTGGAATGTTGCTTCTCAATTTGCAGAAACTATGATTATGGCTTGGATGAAAAAAGTCGACGAGTATTTAGAAGTTGCTGAATTTGGTGCATCAAGTTTAATGGAAGATTTCCAAATCACCGACGATATAAAGAAACAAGCAAGAATTCTCGCATTAAGAAGAGCAGTAAGTTCTTTATTATTTGTTATTGAAAATACAACCTTTGCATCAAAATCAAATGACCAAGATATGTTAAATGAATTTGAAGCAAACCTATACATCCTTAAAAAAATTATTCCTGCTGTTCAAATAAATTTAATTAACCAAAAAGAAAAAACTAAAACAATTAAAATTGATGAGGAGAAATTTGAATTTATTTTAAATACAGTAAGGAATATTAAGAAGAGAATGTATTACCCTTTAAATAACGCAGAACTAATATTCCAAAAGAGAAATGAATATGATTGGAAGGAACTTAAACAAAAACTTATAGAAGATATTTCAGAAGGGGGCTAGAGTTAAATGGTCTTTCTTGTATGGAATATAAAAGATTTAGCTGAAATTGGAAAAAGAGCAAGAGAACAGAAATTTGATTTTATTATTTGTTTTACTGGTCCAAGGGGTTTGGGAAAATCAACGATAGCCTATAAATTAGGTTTAAAATTAGGAATGAAACCAAGAAGAGATATTGTTTATTCTCGTGAAGATTTATTAAAAGCTGTATGTGGTTGGAATAGAACTATTATGGCAGACGAAATGATTAATACTGCTTACAAAAGGGAGTTCCATAATGTTGACCAGATAGAGCTTGTTAAAAGATTAAATATGAATAGAGACCATAAAAATATTTTAATTATGAGTATTCCTAATTTTTGGGATTTAGATAAACCATTAAGAGATATGGTTAAAATTAGAATTGATATTATTAGAAGAGGTGTTGGTATAGTTCATACTCAACTTAAAAGTAATTACTTAAATGACCAGTGGGATATGAAAAATAATCAGAAAATAGAACTGTCTTGGAGTAAAAGTGCAAGAATGAAACCTCGTTATCATAAACTTACAACATTTAAGGGTTTTATTAAGTTCGGACCATTATCACCAAGTATGGAATTAAAGTATCAGAAAATTAAGGATTTAAAGAGAGCAAGGTTATCTGAAGATTATGTTGAAGAGGATGAAGATAAAAAAAAGAAAGAACAATTCTTTTACGAAAACTTAAATGAAATGATAGAGAACGGAATAATTAATAAAGAAACATTAACTAAAATAGCCGAACAAAAAGGAAGAACTTATGAGAACTTAAAGAACTCTATTAATAGGTTCAGAAGGAAGAGAAAGATGAAAGGTGGAATCTCTCAAGTATTTTATAGTAAAATGAAAACCCCTGAATATAAAGAACAACTATTAGAACAAAAGTTCGGAAAAAGGATTGAAATTCCTGAAATTTAAAAGTTGTAACTATTAAATAATTACTATATACTTTTTTATACCCCGTGTTACAATAATGTAACATTGTAAAATGGTGGGGAGGATTTGAGAGTGGTAGTAGTATCTATTTCAACAACTAAAAGTTCTACTTCTAGCCCCAAATATGATGTTACAACTAACGCTATAAATGTTCGTCCAACATCTTCATCATCATCTCCCTCTTCATCTTCTTCAACTTCATCTGTTCAAGGTGGAGTTTATTATTCCACAGTTCAAGGTTGGAGACCAGCAAATAATCCTAATGCAACTGTTGTTTATATTAATAAAGGAGGAACAACAACTGGTTCGGGATATACTGGTTCAACCCCTTTAAGTGTTCAATCTGGCGTTAATGTTCAATAT
>JAWABG010000059.1:0-8066 GCA_038884715.1 Candidatus Woesearchaeota archaeon
TAAAACAATTTAACTCAGAACAGGATTTTGAAAATTTTGTTCAAGAATATAACACAGGTAGTAATTACTATCCTATATATTATCAAAGCGGAATGATGATGGATGTTGCAACGAAATCAGCAGGTGCTACCTCTCCAACAATGGCAAGTTCAGAGCAATCTGCAAAATTGGAATCTGTTGTGTATTCTGAAACTAATAACCAAGTTACTGGTGTTGATGAAGCTGACATAATTAAGACAGATGGCAATTATATTTATACAATTACTGATCAAACTCTTTTCATAGTTAAGGCATATCCTGGAGAAGATGCAAAAATTGTTTCAACAATTAAATTCAAAAACAATCCTCAGGGATTATTTATTTATGAAAATCATATTGCTGTTTTTGGCTACTTTTATGACCTTGATTATTTTAAGCAAGTAGACTTCAGGCCAAGATATGGAATGACCTTTTTTAATATTTATGATATTAGCGAAAAAGAAAATCCCGAGCTGATAAAAGAATATAAATTTGAAGGAAGTTATTTTCAGGCGAGAATGACAGACAAATATGTCTATTTTGTGACCACAAACGGATTTGATATCAGGCCAAACCCTCTCCCATTAATGTTTGATGGTGCAGAAAAAATTCATCTTCTAATTAATAATGTGTATTATTATGATATTCCGTATAAATATCCACAATTTGCAAACATTTACTCAATCAATTTGAAAGATATTTCAGATGAAGTAAATTTTGTGAGTGTGATAGTTGAGGGAAGCCAAAATATGTATATGTCAAAAGATAATATATACATAACTTATACTGAATATATAGATCAATACGATCTAAGAAATGATATTATGATGAATTTGTTAGATCCGATGATAAGCAATTCTGATAAAACACTAATTCAAAAAATAAAACAAGCCGATAACGATGTTTTAAGTAGTTATGAGAAAAAGAACAAAATCAATAGCATATATTATGACTATTATAACTATATGTCTGAAAAAGAAAGATCTGATATTGACGAGAAAATAGATGAGGCTTTATTAGAAAAAATAGGGGAATATGATGGTAATTTTGAATTTACTGTTATAAACAAGATAAAAGTAAAAGATGGTAATATAAATATTGATGTAAATGGAAAGGTGCCGGGTCATATACTAAATCAATTTTCTATGGATGAGTATGACGGTGTGTTTAGAATTGCCACAACAATAAATCCAAGTTGGTATGCAATTGTATCAAGTAAAATATTAGATAAAATAAGCGCATCTGAAAAAACAACCTCAACAAGTAATGTTTTTACTTTAGATAATAACTTAAAAATAATGGATAAACTGGTTAATATTGCGCCAGGTGAGCAAATATACTCAACAAGATTTATTGGTGATAAGTTGTACATGGTTACATTTAGGCAGGTTGATCCATTTTTTGTTATTGATCTTTCTAATCCTAACAACATAGGAGAATTAGGAGAATTAAAGATACCTGGTTTCTCAAGATACCTTCATCCTTATGATGAGAACACAATAATTGGTATAGGAAGAGATGCAACATTAATGGGCAGGACACAGGGCTTAAAAATAAGTTTATTTGATGTTTCCGATGTTAAAAATCCGCGCGAGATTGCTAATTTTGTAACTGATGAAACATATGCACACTCAACAGCAGAGTATGAGCATAAAGCATTCTTATTTGACAAGGATAAAAACCTTTTAGTTATACCCGCTTACTCTTATACATATGATTGGAGAGAAGGAAATGGTGTAAATAGTCTTGATTATAATGGGGCTTTTGTATTCAAAATTACAAAAGATGAGATTAAGTTGCGCGGAATAATTGATCATTCAAAGAATGCAGATGCAAACAATTACTATTATCAAGCAATGGTTGAGAGGAGCTTATTTATACAAGACTTGCTTTATACAAAAAGCCCTAACTTACTTAGAATAAATAAGATAGATGACTTACAGTCAGTGAAAAATGTTGAGTTAAAACAAGTAACAACATCAAGAATACCAATTTATTAGTTACTTAAATATTTTTTTATACTTTTATTTTTTTTGTATAAAAAAAGAGTTAAATGTTTATTTGTTAATCCTGTGTTTATGCTAAAATTCGAAAAGTATCTTTTATTGATAGATTATAAAATAATTAAATAGAAAAATTAATAATAGAAAAGTTAATAATAATAGAAAAGTTAATAGAAAAAAATTCTAATATTATTAGTTTTTATGGGAGCACTAATTCAAGATCTCCACGCCATTAAACAATAATGTGTTTCGAGAAATATTTAATCACTGGTGTATTATTTTAAGAAATATATGGTATCTAAAAATCATATGTTATAAAAATCATATGTTATATTCTATTTGTGCATATTTAATACATATTCAATAAATTTCTTAAGTTTAAAAGCAATTAAATTATAAAATTAACTACAGATCACTTCATACTTACGCCTTTTGCACGTTTTCTGCCTTTAGACCTCTTTCTCCATTTACAACATTAAAAGTTACTTTATCTCCTTCTCTTATAGAAGTTCCTGGCCTTAATCCTGTTACATGAACAAAGTATTCTTTACCATCTTCTCCAGATATAAAGCCAAATTGTTTTTTATTATTAAAAAATTTCACTGTTCCTTCTACCATATAAAAACCTCCTTAATTCCTACACCAGCTAATATTATTTAAATTTATTCTTTTCTTATTAATATGCTCTCCAATCATTTAAATCAGGAGTAATATAATGTATAATCTCTGAATAAATTCTAAGATATATAAAATTATTAAACAAACATTATTAAAATATCTGTAATTAATTTTTTAGAATTTAAAATTTTTTTTAATCAAATGTAGAGACCAACTTACCAATAACAAATGTTATTATAATAACCATTACTGTTAAAAAAACATGTTGCGTTACAACCTTCCCGGGATTTTCATTTTCTTTTATTGCGATATAATAGCTAAATCCTATTATTAAGGATAATCCCCAAATTATGCAAATAATTACTGAAGTTTGCAGACTAAAAAATAGAAATGGTAGTGCAAATGTTAATGCGAATAGGAATTTTGAGAAAAATGTAGAAATGCTCGATCTCCATATTTCATAATGAGAATGTTTGTTTAATGATTCTTGTGAGATATGCATCCCCATAGAATCTGAAAGAGCATCTGCAATCGCAATTAATAAAATTCCTCCTAGAACAATCTTTTTTGATCCAGTGCTTGCATCTAGCCCAATTATAAGTCCAATTGTAGTGATAATTCCTGAGGTAAGCCCAAATCCTAAACCTTTCATTATTTGCAAGTCCATATTTTTTTTTTATAGCTTCCATATTTAAAAATCTTTTCAACATTTTAAATATGGTTAATGTAAAATTTGTAAAAATTTATAAATAGTATTAAAAAAATTATTAGTTGATGAACTACCGGGATAATTATGTAAGTAAGTGGATGACTAAAAAGACTGTTGATATTTCACCTAAAACCACAATATTTTATGCTGCTAAACTTATGAAGCAAAAAGATATTGGTTCATTGTTGATTACAGAAAAAGGTAAACTTTTAGGAATTCTAACTGACACAGATATTATTCAAAAGGTTCTTGCTTCTGAAAAAAAATCTGATAAAACCCGTGCATCCCAAATAATGACTTCAAAAATTATTTCAATAACAGAAGATTTTACTCTATTAGATGCAATTGAATTAATCTTTAAGAAGAAAATTAAACGTCTTCCAGTAATTAGTATTCATGGACAATTAAAGGGGATAATTACAGAAGTTGATATTATGAGGGCTTTGTCAAAGATAGGTAGAATTAGTGAACTAATTAATATTATTCATCACTTACTTACTCACAAAGATACAATTAAAGGTAAGAAGGTAATGGAAGTAGGTTATTGGATGTCGAGAAATACAAAGATTATACACGAGCATGAGACTATAGAAACAGCAACAAAATTAATGAAACAGCATAATTGTGGTTCATTACCTGTTGTTAATTGCAAAGATGATATTATTGGGATAATTACAGATACAGATATTATTCATAAAGTAGTTGCAATGAATCTTGACCCAAAAAAAATAATTGTTGAAAAAATAATGACTAAAAATGTTTTAATAACAACACCGCAAAAAAACATTATTAAAGTTGCTGAAATAATGCATAAGAAAAAAATCAGAAGAATACCTGTGATGCAGGATACAAAAATTATTGGTATTATTGCATCAATTGATTTAATTAATGCGTTATTCTCAATAAATAACTACGAGCAGGCAAAAGAGCTAATTGATGTAATGTATAAGATTTGATTAGTTAATTTCATTTTGATTTTATTATTGATAATTATTATTAATAAAAGTAATAAAGTCTCTTCTCATAAAAATTTTAGTCTGAAGGATTAATCCCTAACTGCTTCTCTTTTTCAGCAATCTTAAACCTTGTTTTAATAACAGTATCTGGATTTAAAGAGATTGAATCAATCCGGCATTCAACGAGAAACTGTGCAAATTCTGGGTAATCACTAGGCGCTTGTCCACAAATTCCTATTTTTTTTCCTTTTTGTTTTGCTATTGCAATTACTTGTTGAATTAATCGTTTCACAGCTTCATTTCTTTCGTCATAAATGCTAGCAACAAGTTCTGAATCACGGTCTAAGCCAAGAGTGAGCTGGGTTAAATCATTACTTCCTATAGAAAACCCGTCAAATATGTCAGCAAACTGGTCAGCGAGTATTACGTTACTTGGTATTTCACACATCACGTATATTTGAAGTCCATCTTCATGCTGTTTAAGCCCATTTTTTTCAAGAACTGTAATACATTTTTTTCCTTCATCAACTGTCCTACAAAAAGGAATCATAATTTTAATATTCTTTAAACCCATTACTTGCCTAACTTTTTTTATTGCTTGGCATTCTAGTGCAAATGCGTCTTGGTAGTCGCTATAATACCTGCTGGCGCCTCTCCAGCCTATCATCGGATTATCCTCATTCGGCTCAAACTGCTTTCCACCAATAAGGTTCGCATATTCATTTGACTTAAAATCTGACATTCTCACAATGACATCTTTAGGATAGAAAGCCGCTCCAATCATTGCAATTCCTTCTGCAAGTTTATCAATAAAGTATTGTGATTTATTTTTGTAACCATAAGTCATCTCTTCAATTTGTTCCTTTACCTTTTCATCCTTGATTTTATCAAAATAAAGTAAAGCTTTTGGATGAATTTTAATGTATGAATTAATAATGAATTCTTCTCTAGCCAAACCAACACCATCATTTGGAATAAAACTTAAATTAAAAACTTCTTCCGGATTTCCGCAATTCATCATAATTTTGGTTTTTGTTTTTGGAACTTTATCTAATTCTATTTTCTTAATTTCGTAATTTAATTTACCATCATATACTCTTCCAATGTCTCCTTCTGCACAGCTTACAGTAATTTCTTGGCCTTTTCGAATTTTCTCAGTGCCATTTATTGTTCCAACAAGACAAGGAATGCCTAATTCTCTTGAAATTATTGCAGCATGGCATGTTCTACCTCCTCTGTTAGTTACAATTGCGCTGGCAATTTTCATTATTGGTTCCCAATCGGGATCAGTCATGTCTGTTACTAGTATTTCCCCTTTTTTGAAATTACTTATTTCGTGGACATCTTTTAGAATATGTGCAGTTCCTGCTCCAATTTTTTCGCCAACACTTTTTCCCTCAATTATAACCTTTCCTTTTTCTTTGAGGATATACTCCTCAAAAATATTCCTGTTTTTTTGACTCATAACTGTTTCAGGTCTTGCTTGCACAATGAATAATTGTTCTGTCTCGCCATCTTTAGCCCATTCCATATCCATAGGCTTAAATTTTCCAGCTTTAGAACTATAGTGATCTTCTATAATACAAGCCCATTTTGCCAATGTCAAGATTTCATCATCATTGATAACAAATTTTTTTCTATCGTCAGCACTTACAGGGATATTCTTTGTGGGTTTAGGACCCCCGTGGCTGTAAATCATTTTGATTTCTTTTGTCCCAATTTTCTTTGAAATTATTGGTTTATATCCTTGTTTGAGTGTTGGCTTATAAATGTAAAACTCGTCAGGATTGACAGCTCCCTGAACAATATTTTCTCCTAAACCATACGCTCCTGTGAGTAATACTACATCCGGAAAACCTGATTCTGTATCAATAGAAAACATTACACCACTACACGCTTTATCGCTTCTTACCATTTTTTGAATTCCTATGCTCAGCGCAATACTGAAATGATCAAATCCTTTATCTTCTCTATAAGAAATTGCTCTATTGGTAAACAATGAGGCAAAACATTTTTTGCATGATTCTAATACCTGTGCATCTCCTTTTATATTAAGAAATGTTTCTTGTTGGCCTGCAAAACTAGCATCTGGCAAATCTTCTGCAGTTGCAGAACTTCTCACTGCTACGTCTACATCTTCACGTTTTTTGTTATACGCGCCACATAAGTCTCTATATGCTTTGAGAATTTCATCACTTAATTCTTTTGGAAACTCCGCACCCAATATTATCTCTCTTACTCTATGGCCGTGCTCTTGCAGATTTTTAATATCTTTTGTATTCAAAGATTTCAGCGTGTGTTGAATCTTTTCTTTTATTCCTGATTTTTCAAGAAAATATCTATATGCGTATGCGGTTACTGCAAAACCATTAGGAATATTAACTCCTTTAGGGGTTAGATTTCTGTACATTTCTCCAAGTGAGGCATTTTTTCCTCCGACAAAAGACACATCTTCTATTCCTAGTTGATCAAACCACAAGATAAACATTCTGTCCTTATTCAATTTTACACCTCTTTTTTAAATGCAGTTTAATAAACAAATTAAATAAATATAAATTTAATATATATAAATTTAATTATATTATATTTCCTTATGTGCAAAATATTATATTATATTAAAAAACATTATATATAAAAAATATAAAATATATACGCTTTTCTTCTATTTAGATTTTATAAATATATTTATTTATATACTTTTTGTATTTGTTGTATTAGTTTATTTTTATATTTATTATGTTAATTATTACATTTTTATTTTCCTTTTATTCTTTATTATTCAAAGTACATTTGATAATATAAATAAAAAATTAATTTGAATTAAATTTAAATGAGAACAATTTCTCTAATAATAATATAAATTTATAATTATGTATTTTATTTATCTCTCTTGATTTCTATAGTGTCTTAATTAGTTAATTCAAAGTTTGTTGTTATTTGTTTACCTTTTTGTTGCATATTTGTTTTATTTTTTTTTTCTTTTTTTCCAATCTTCAAGTATTTGCTTTAATTCTTGTCTTGTAACAAAATTCATAGGTTGCCATAAGTCCATATATTTTTGGAGTACAGAAAGATCTGTTTTTCTAGCTACATTTTCAAATTCAGAATTAAATAAAGATAATTTTTCACTCACATCTGACACTGTCGATCTTAAAGATATAATTGAATCTTGGAGTATTTTTATCTCTTTTGTTATTGCTTTTTCTGATTCAATAATATTCTGATCTGTTAACTGGCTTTTTTTACGAAGATTTATATATCTGTCTTCTAGCACTTTAATTCTTCTATCTAAATCTGAAAGAGATTCACTTATTTGTTTTGCTATCTCTCTTAGTTTTTCTTGTCTCTTTATTTCTTGTAAATTCTGAGTGGGCATAGGAGGCGACCTGTCAAAGAAATCATCTCCTGTTTCAACATCAAATCCCATACTAAAATACAAGCTTCTATAATATATAAGAATTTGTTTTAATTAAAGAGTGGTAGAATTAATTTATATCTCTGCCATATTTTTTTCTTGCTTTGTTTCGTAAACCAAAATACGTAGGTATTCCAGAAAGCCCCATTAAAACTAATGCCGCGGTTGGAATTACAATCTTTTTATCTATACTTTTTAGTTCAGAATACTGTTTATGATTATTCTGCAAATATTGATTTTGCTTTGTATTCTCTATTGTCATAATACTATAAAAAAGCACGATACCCGTTGTAAAATATGTAATTACCCCTGTTCCGATTAATATATCATCGATATGTTTTTTTATT
>JAWABG010000060.1:0-7990 GCA_038884715.1 Candidatus Woesearchaeota archaeon
TGATAATTATATTCTTATAAGCTTCTTTACAAGCACATTCTCTATAATAATGAAGATATTCTTTGTCAACTATTATTGCATCTAAAGGTATTATATCAAGTCGTTTAGTCACATGCTTATTTCCTTCTTGTCTAAAATCTTGAATTTTAACATCAAGACCTTTTTCTTTCCATCTCTTTTTAGCCTCAACGATTTCGAATCTTAACTCTGGTAAAAGAAGTTCCTTAACATAAACATTAAATCCTTTATCTTTCATAAATAAAATATTGCTTTCATATTTCTTTATCAACGAAGTGCAATTGTTAATTGTTTTTCGATGAAACGTAAAACCTATTCTACTAACTCTATCAATAAATGGGATCATTTTCTCATAATTAGATCTATCTACTAACCCATTAGTAAGCAGATCCAATTTTTCCATTTTAGTACATTTAAGGAAATGTGTTATAATATTAGTATTGGTTTCTAAAAAAGTTTCTCCACCATACATATTCATAATAATTTCATTAGCATCTTTAAGATGTGTATCGCGAAATCTATTCCAATGACCTACATTAAATCTGGTTTGTGGAATAGTATAACATTGATAATAGCCTTTATGAAAACAATAATCACATCTTAAGTTACAATCAAACAATATAGGATAGTGAACAAAGTATTTCATAACTTTACAAACTTTTCAAAACAACCAATTTTGTTCTTTAATTTTATTTCTCATTATTCTCATTAAATTCTTTTAAAAAGCCTTCTTATAATATATTTCCGTTAATGCAACAATTGATCTAAGAATTCTTCTTTGTTCTTCCAGATTCCATTTAAATCCATTGTAAAGAAAAAATAAAAGTAATATGATGATTTTAATTATAATTTGTTTCATATCATTCCTGATATTGTGATTATTTTAAAGATTAAATCAGATTAAATCATATGATATGATTTGTTTTAGAGAAATAATTTAATATTAGCCTTGTTTTAGCTTCAAAGTTTTTTTCAGTCTCAAGTAAATTAATTACTTCAGCTTGGTTAAATAAAAATGGTTCTACTTCTTCTGAGAACTCCAAATGATCTTTAGAAAGTTTTCCACTTGCTTTTACAAATGCCATTGCGACCGCTTCGTCTGTAATACCAGGAGAATTATAAGTAAAAGGAGTTAGCTGATATATATATTCAAGTTTTAATCCTGTTTCTTCTCTAAGTTCCCTTTCAATACATGTTTCTATTTTTTCATTTTCAATATCCATAAGACCAGCTGGAAATTCCCAAAGATAATCATTAATAGGAACTCTAAACTCTTTTATAACGCATACCTTGTTATTCTGTTTATATCCAGCACCATTCCAATAATATTCTTCTTCAACAATTGGAATTATAACTACAGCCTTAACTTTATTTGGTCTTCCAACCCACATCCAGCTTTTTAATGCATCATTTTTATCTATGTAATGAGTATCATATAGATTAAGATATTTAGACTGCACACGAGTTTGCTTATCTACTATTTTCATATATATAATCCTTTTTCATCAATATAATTAATGACATTTGAATAAAGCAACTTTTCTTTTAAGTCTTTGTTATCTTCTTTGATTGCCTTTCTCGCGTTAGTTGATGAATATATTTCTTGATTTTCTTCTTTATAACAATATATAAAAGCATGTGGTGGATTACAATAAAACGGATTATTATTATCCAATTTATATCCTTCTCTATCAATAATCAAAAAAGGAATCAACTTAATTAAATCTTCCCATCGGTACCATTTGTTAATATTATTCGCGCAATCTAATCCTATGATGCAATTAAAATCTGTATTAGTGTTCATTTCAATTAACTTATTCATCGAATTATAAAGTTTACCTTCTGATTTAGTTACTATCTCATATAAACAAACATCCATTTGTTTTTTATAAGCAGAGTTATCAATAGCTAAATGTAACATTTCTATGCGATGAATTGAATCTACTAACTCTTTATTAAGATAATGATTATAGCAAGGCATGAACCATATTTTATCAATTATATTTTCTTGAAGCAATCTTTCAGCTATTTTAATATGACCTTTATGTGGCGGGTTGGCTGAAAGACCAAAAATGCCGACTTTAGACTTTTTCATTATGATTTGTCCGCTCCTTTTTTAAACGAATAAAAAAAAGCAACAATCGCTATCATAGAAAATCCAAACATAAAAATAACAAATCGAAAAGGTGCTTTAACTATCTTTCCTACAATTAAGCCAAAGACTTCTCCAAACTTTTCAACATATCTTAGCTTTTTATCAATGTCATGTCTGTTCATTTAATAAATCGCTTCGGGAAATATTATAAGGATTATGACGTTTAAATTCAGAATTAAGATGCCTTTTAATAATGGGATTATCCGTTATATAACTGCTTTGAAGAATCCTATCAACTTCCTCATATGTTCTGGCTTCAAGTTGTTCCAAGTCACTAGAAGTTATTCCTAATCCATCAGTCGGCGTAGCTATAATACAATCTTCTAAAGCGTCTACTTCTTGTGTTTTTCCTTTTTCGTTAAGTTTTTTAACAATATGTCTTGCCAAATTGTAAACTTCTCCCTTCCATAAGTTTTGAATCATTCCATAATCTCCAACGTCACCATGAAGAGTCCAAAAACCCAAATTATATTCTGTTAAGTTATCAGTTCCTAGAACCATTCCTCTATGTATAAAAGCTAAATTGTAAAGATATATCATTCTCATTCTAGCTTTAATATTGCCTTGACGAATCTTATCTCGGCGCCCATCATCAAGACAACCTTCTTCATCTTCTATTTCTCTAGAAAATTCATGGAACATTGCGCCCAAATCTACTTCTTTAAAATCGTGGCAAAAACAACGACCAATCTTCTGAGCACGTTCTATTTCATCCATTTTGTTTGTTAGAATAGGAATGCTTCTACCATATAATTTAATATTAAGATTATCACAGACCGGTTTAGCCAAAGCAGCCACAACAGCACTATCCACTCCCCCTGACACACCAAGCACTAAAGCTTTAATATCATTATTAATACAATAATCTCTTAATTTTTTTTGAATATTGCGTTCTATTTTTGAATAATCCATATTATTTTCCTTCGATATATGACAAACTTTTCTTTGGTCGAAAATTCATATTAAATATTTTGTTCCATATAGAATTATTTTTCCTTGCTTCTTTTTCAATTATTTCTAACTTTTCTTTTAGCTCGGCTTCTGCTTTAGCTTTAGATTCATTTTCAAGTTTTTTCGCTTTATTTTCAACTTCTTCTTTAGTTATATATTTTGGAACTTTTGTTTTATCAATTGATTTTATGATTGAAACATCTTCTCTATTCATAACTATTTGATCTTCTTTATTATAATAAACCAAATCTTTACAAGATGTATTATACCAATTTAGTTGACAGTCTTGTTTCAAATAGTAACAATTATATGTTATAAAGTTTTTGACCAAACAATTTTTGAATGTTATCATTCCATTTATATTATGTTCATAAGAGTTACATAATATCAAACCATGTTTTGATGTTATCTCATATAATTTTTTATAATTTTCCTTTTTTTGTAAGTTTTTCATATTTACTCCTTTCAAGATTATCAAGGAATTATAATTCCGTTTTTAGTTCTGTTAAGAATATTTGGTTGAGCAACAACTCCCAAAGCTCCAGCTAATTGGTTTAAATTATTATTAAGAACTCCCATGTTGCGATACATTGATTGAACTAGTTGAACTAATCCTCCCATATCTTCTGACATAACTTTTATAACTTTAAGCAAGTCTTCATTAGTTACATTAGCTGTTGGATTATTTTCTAGTTTTTTAATAAAGGCTTCCCAGTCTTTTGCACGTTCTTCTGATAACTTTTTGATTTCTTCTTCTGTTAATTTCTCTTGTTGTTTTTCTTGTCTTGCTTCTGTCATTTTTTGATGGTTCATTATAACTCCTTAATTAGTGTGGTGCTGAATGCCAAGCTTTGTAAAATATATTAATAGCTTTTTGGTTTAACATATCATCGACTGAATCGAAATACCAATCGACCATATTAGATATAAATGGATGTTTTTTGTATAATTCTTCCGTTGTTATCATCATAACGGGCTTTTTAAATTCATAAGCAAAAGCAATTTCCATTATTGTACCTATCGGCGGTCTGGCTACACCAAAAGTATCCATATTAACAATGAATAAATCACATTTCTTTATTGCATTATAATCTTTAGTTAAGATGGCTTTTCCGGGCAAATGAGACGATAATCCATCATCAGAAATTTGATCTTCTCCATTTAGAGGATTTAAAAAACATATATCTCCATAATTTTTTCCAGTATTTTTCCAGTTAGTATAATGTGTAATAATTTTAGTTCTCCACTCTTTACATTTATCAATATTAGTTCCATCAATAATACCAGCTAAATAAACTTTCATATTTAATTACCTCATATTATATAGTTTTATTGGACTTATTGAACTTTGTTGCAGTTAGTACAGAAACTAATATTCCAGCACATATATCCAGGACCAATGACTTTTTTATTATTAAGAGAAACAATTTTTCCTATTGCATTACAATAACGACAAACATTTTTCTGTTTTTTCTGCTTTTCTGTTTTTTTATTATTCATAAATTTAACCTTTCTAATCTTTTTTAATAAGTCTGGTATTTGATTCAATTAATCCATTATGTGTTATTTCTTGAAATTTTATCTTTTTTTGAAAAGTTTTCCAATCTTTACACCCACTATAATATGATAAAGCCGATCTCATATGAGAGCATACATCTTCTATAACTTGTTCTGTTTTTCCTTTATATCTTACAAATCCAGAAATTCCTTCAATGCTTATGGCTGTTTTTCTGCTTTTTAACTTTAATGCAGCTTCACGACTCGCCAATCCAGAATATTCACAATAATAATATTCATCTTCATCATTAGTTATATTAAAATCTTTATCTACTTTAATAGACGGAGACAAATCAGTAGCACAAAAAAGTTTACCGCACATTATCATATCTCCACCAATTCCAATACCTTTAATTATATCAGCATCACACTCTACGCCACCATCACCTATCAAATAAACATTATCATACTTAACCTTAAAACAATCCATTAAAATAGTAAATGTTGGTACACCAAATCCTATGTTCTCTCTGGTTGAACACGCAGCTCCTGAACCAACACCACATCTTATAAAATTAGCCCCAGCATCCTGTAATCTAGCTAAAGCGCTCTTTGTGGCTATATTACCACACATAATATTAATCGGTTTTTGCATATTATAATGTCTAATAAAAGTAACAGTTTCTAAAACACCCTTACAATCTCCTTGTGCTACATCTATTAAAATTCCAAATTTTAAAGACTTCTCAGTCCTATAATCAATCAACTTTCTAATCCAATTTTCCCACTTCTGTTTCATCCCAACAGCTATAAACACATTAACATCACTACCAATAAAATTACAAGACTCATAAAATTTAATTTGATCATTAACACTATCAAATACTCTATGTATAGTTACTGCTATCCCAAACTTGTTGTGTAACAAATTCAATAGTCGAGGCGAACAAACCTTATCCATTGGTGCATTAATCAACGGAATAGCTTTAAAATCCTCAACATCATTCTTATATTCATATAAAATATCAGCATCAGATAAATGATCCAAATGACTATATCTCGGAACCATCAATACATCATTGTAACTTAATACTCTGCGAATATCACTCATCTTTCTTTTTATTACTCCTTTTCATACGGAAATACTATCCACTTATCTGTTTCTTTTGCATAAAAGTCAGGGTTTATTGTAGAATTTATATGTTTAAATAAGGTTGCAACAAAAAAATTATTACCTTTTTTATAATTTTTACAATCAATTAAATTTTTGATAGTTTCGCCAGTATCACATATATCATCAACTATTAACAAATGACTTCTATATCCACCATTTTTCATTATTTTATCTATACTCGGAACTAATATTAAATTAAACTCGTGAGAGATAATGGTAGCCGGTATTAATCCTCCTCTTGGAATACCATAAACATACTTAAAATTGATCTTAGACCTTTTAATATTGTTAATTAATAATTTAATATAATAAAGATAACTATACCAAGTCAAATTAAATTTCTCTTTACCTTTACTTAACGATCTTTCTTTAGCGGTTTTCATCAATCCACCTATCTATATTATAATACCAATGTTTTTTACAATAATCAGTTTTAATAAAATCTTGTAACCATCTACGATTAATTTCTGCTTCTGTAACATAAATATATTTTGGATTATTATCCATATAAAAACCTTTTCCATCCGGTGTTTTTTTATTAAAAAGAAAAGGCGATTGTTTTTTATGATTGAGTTTTTCTTCTTTAGTTAAATAATCATCATAGATTTTATTACCGAAAGTCTTTAAAAATTTTTTTCCAATGTTAATAATAAGTTCTTCAAACGAATTACCAGAAGCATTAACACCTTCATAAGCGCACCAGTTTTTTCTATCAAATGCTTTATCTCTTGACTTTACATCGGTTTTATTATAAACATAAAAAGAAAGTTCGCCCCAATATTCAGCATGATCGAACTTCCAAGGCTCGCCAAACATTTCCTTATATGGAACATAAATTCTTATTAATCTCTTTTCCTTTTCCAATTCTTCATCTGTATATTTTTTCATTTCCTTATCAAAAAGTTTCTTATACTTCTTATAATTTTTTTCATTATACCAAACAGCAACGCCTTCTTTTTTAACCCATTCAGTATATCCATGCTTACAAACACCCTGTAAACTATACCAAAGATGTTGATTAAAGTTTCCAACCACCATAGGTATAGCTGGATGACATTCCAACCTCCATGCAATATCATTAAACTGTTTATAAACTTCTTGTGTAATCATTTTATTTCTCCTTAACTAATGTTAACTAATATATCAAGTTCTTCACGATTTATTATAATTACAAATCTTCAACTTTCATATATCTCCATTTTTAATCATAGCTTCATCTTCTCTCTTATCCAAAAATCTTCTACGAAACTCATCAGCACAATGTTGAGCTGCATAAACACAATCATGTAGATGTGAATATCTGTAATCTCTTGACCTCATAAAGTTTCTTCTCATCATATAAAAAATACAATATTCCAAATCTCCTTTAGTTTTAATATCAGGTAACTTATCCAGAATATCTTTATATTGTGATCTTTCTTTATCATCGATATATGGCATTAGTATAACTCCTTATTAATATAATTAATATTATTTGGCAAAGTACTCATCTTCAATTTAATCTGTTCATATGACCAAGGGAAAAAACCGTTAGTATCAACTCCAACATCAAAACTTTTTCCTTGAGATTCAAGCTTACCATGCGAGTGACCAAATAGATGCCACGAATTAAAATGACTTTTATTCCAAACTCTCATAGCACAATGGCACATAACTATATAATTCTCCTCAAGTCTAATTTCTTTTAAAGGAGAATAACTAGCAAACAAATTTTTACATAATAAAGTATTTTTATCGTGACTGCCTATAATTAAATGAATTTGACCGTTTAACTTAGATAAATATTGCGTAACATCACCAAATGCAAAATCTCCCAAATGATATATTATATCTCCAGGACGAACAACCGAATTCCAATTAGTAATGATTGTTTCATCCATTTCATCTACATTAGCAAACGGACGATTACAATACTTAATAATGTTTTTATGCCCAAAATAACTAATGCGTGTCGGAAGTGAACCAAAAATTCACCCGACACGCTTTATCCCTTTCTAATTCAACATTCTCCATTTTAAACCTTTTAATTACAATCGGTTTATTCTTTCCAATTACCATTATAATTTTCAATTTCATTAAACAACTGATTTAAACTTATATCATTTTAATCTACAAAATTAGTAACTATAATTCCATCTCATGTTTTACCTCAAATTGTAAAAGTAAAGTAATCCAGCCCATCCAGAAGGTAATGC
>JAWABG010000061.1:0-7968 GCA_038884715.1 Candidatus Woesearchaeota archaeon
CTTCACATCTCCAAAACGGAGTTGTAGTGTAGTTTGAAAAGGATCAGGGAGGAAGCTGATCAGATAGTTCATATTTATCACCTGAATAAATAATAATAAAGTTCCTATCTAATTCTAATTTATCATAGTTCTCAAGCAATATTTGATTTAGGTGTTCTGAGAATACTCTCTTTAAATTTCTCGCCCCATAAGTATAAAAATCTGCTGATTTAAGGATATGATTAATAGCATTCTCATCTAAGCTTAATTTTGCCTTAAGGTCTGGCAAAGAATTATAATCAGATAAAAATCTATTGAGTAATTCTTTAGCATCCTTTTCAGAGATACGACTAAAGACTTCTATTAGAGATAAACGGCCTATAAACTCTGGTCTTATTTGCTTACCACTCTCTGACATATAACTTTTTAGTAAATCTGTTTTGTCTTTTTCACTACAATCAGGAGATAGATCTTGCCCTAAATTTGATGTTAAAATAAATATAAATGGTCTGCAATTGGTAATAACTCCTCTTCTATCAGCAACCAATCCATCATTAAACATTCCCAAGAATGTATCTAAAACTTCTGCATTTCCTAATACTTTCTCAAATTCATCTAGAATAACTATCCCCGAGTCATTTTGATCCATAAAATTTAATATTTTTGAACGATTCTCATAACCAATAAAACTAGCTTCCGCACCAATTATACTTGACTTATGTTCAATTGATCCCATATCCTCTCTAACATATCTATTATCTACCCCCCATAAAATTTGACTTAGCTTAATAGCTAACTCAGTTTTGCCAACCCCAGTAGGACCCATAAACATCATCACCAAAGGCCTATCTACTTTAGTTAAAATGAAAAAATGATTTTGAATAGTTTTAAGTATTCTTTCAATTTGTTTATCTTGAGCAAGAATAAAGTTTGTCAATTTATTATAGATTTTATTGAACTGATTTTTATCATTTAACTTTAAAGAGATACGCCCTAAAGCAAACTGTTGTTTTATTTCTTCCTTAGAAATAGTTTCATTGCTTTTTTTAGAACTAAGAATATTATCTAAAATAGTAATTCCACTACGGGGTTGTGCATCTAAAGGTTTGAGAGTTTTAGATATGTGATATAAATAATCAATCGTATTTTCTTCAACCTTAATTGATTTTTTACTCTTTTGTACGATTTCCTCAAAAATCGATCTTATTATTTCTTTAGGTAATTCATCAATGAATATTCTTTCAAATCTTTGTTCAAAAGCTTTATCGGTACCAGCAATATATTTAGAAAATTCTTCATCCGTAGTAGCTCCAATGCAAGGAAATTCTCCACTCGCTAAAGCTGGTTTTAGAATATCCATACAAGCTCTGTTATTAAGTATTTGATGAAATTCATCAAAAAAAACTATTACTTCATTTTTATGTGATTTAACTTCATCCCTCAAAGCAGACATTTTTTGTTCTAATGATCCTTGAATACCTGTATCTTTCATGATGTTAGAAAGAGGTACGTCAAATATTTTAACATTTTGTAACTCCTCAGGTACTTTCCCATCAACGATTCTTAATGCTAAACCCCGAACTATAGCTGTTTTACCAACACCTGCTTTACCTGTCAATAAAGCATTATTTAATGTTCTCTTTTGGAAAACTGTAATTAGTTGATCGATTTCTTTATCCCTACCTCTAATTTCTTCTTTAATTCCACCTGTTCTTGCTTCAGCAGTTAAATCAGTCCCTAATTTTGATAATATTGGAAAATCTAATGAAGAATCCTGAAAAGAAACCCAAAACCCCCTTAATTGTCTCGGGATAGTAACTTCCTCAGTTGCCCCAGCTGATACAATCAAAAAAGAATTGTTATCGTTCAACACCGATGAGCTAATAATATTCTTCAATCTGGTTTTTAATAAAATGTCTCCTTCACCTTCAAATGGCTCATTTGTCCTTAAGAATAAATCCAAATCTTCCAGTATGAATAAAGTATTTTTTTGTGTAGATATTTGCTGAAATAACGCTGGGATTTGTCCGGTTTGTTCTATCGAAGGTTTTATAGGCTCTGCCTTCAAATCATAAGTTGTTTTTTTTTCAAAATCAGCAATTACAACTTTTTCTAAATTTTGTGGTGAATTCCTTCTAATAAATATTTGCTCAATTTTTTTAATAAAATCTGGCCAGGTTGCATAATTTATCCAATAGCATCTATTCTTTGTTTTGATATAATGTAATAAAAAATCTTGAAGTGTCTTAAATACTGGCTGGGAAGCAGAACCACCATCTTCTAACAATAAATCTAACTTAACAACTACATTATTTAATCCATTTATTAATTCTTTTAATGCAACTAATATTTTTTGTCTATCTGAAGCTGTAAGTGATTCTTCAGGTATTGAAAATGTGATACAGAAATGTTTTATAAACTCGTTATCACTTGCTGGGAATGTATCAACCGTTTTTGTAATAACCTTATTATTTCCAAATTTTACAGTTATTGAATAATTAGCCATTATTTATCTCCTGCAATTCTATTTTCGTATCTTTAACCCATAAAAGCTCCCTCTTTTCTGGTTTTATTTTTATAACGGGTTGTTTCAGAAAATCCCATTTATTGGTTAGCTCATTTAATTTTGGATTATTAATCTCTTTTTCATTTAATTTTATTATTAAAAATTTTTCTGTCGTTGTGGATAATTTTTGTTTAGTTAACTCAATATTCTTCGGCACTAAATAATTTGATTTTTCGTTAGTAATAAATTTAAATGAATACCCAGCAATTATTTGTTCTACCGATGAGTCATAAATGCAAAAATTAATCTCATCAATCATATTATTCCTAATCAATTCTATTAGGTCTTCCAATATAGTTTCACGGGTCTCGGGACTATATTTATCCTCAAAATAAGTATCAAATAGTCTTTTAATTTCAGGCCTAATAACATTAATATCATTAACATCCAGCATAGAAACCTCTTAAATTTAATTTTGTAATTAAATGTTTTTTATCATTAACTCTTTATAAAATAAATTACACTTATTAACGCTTTTTGAATTATCATAATGAAGCATATCCAAAAAGGACATAAGATATTGACTTTCCGTATTTAAGTTCTTACATATCCAATCTATTATTGGTTTAGAACAACACTCCCAATGTTTTGGTAAGGGTAAATGCCTAATGATCATTGGTTTTTTATCGATAAAATAAGAAATATTTTTTTGGACTATCTTTTTATATTCTTCTAGCCCACAAATATTTTTAGAACAATTAGAATTCCAGAACTTAAAATCTGGAATAAGAACATCGAAATATTTTTCAATAATCGGATACAGTTTTTTAGTAAAAAGAAAATTAGAATTAAATATTAAAGGTAAATCAATATTGTCTTTTTTTAGAAGTTTAACTAACCTCAAAATTGTTAAAATTGATAAATCAGGGTTTCCACCAATAAAGGAAATGGTTTTAATAGTATTAATATTATTTTTAATATCCTCAACCACTGAATAAACAGAAACATAATCTCTAGAATTTGGTTGCATAAATTCTTTTTGATGACAAAACTCACAAGCGATATTACAAGAAGAAAGATAAATCGCATAGGTTGGACAAATCATTTTTTCTTCATCATTTAGTATAGCTACCATATAAATATTATTTTCAGGATTTAATCTACACCAACCTAATTCATTTTTGTTTCTATTTACTTTACACTTTCTAAAACAAATTTCACAAGAATTATAGAGTTGAATAGTAGATTCAATATCATGTGTAATTTCTGGGATGTCTATACGTGTTTTATTAAGATCTAAAGTAAATTCACTACATAAATTAAATTCTTCATAACCATCCTCGAATATCTCTGCATAATCATCTAAGCTTAAATTGTTAATTCTAATATTTTGATTCTTGTCAACAATAATCTGTACAGAGGATCTTCTCTTCATTGGATTATAAAATTAAATTAACACTTAAATAATCATTTTATTGATTATTGGTATTTTTTTTCGTTTGACTACCTGATTTTACCATAACTACGTTTTCTTTCTTCTTTGGCGAACCACCAAATGATTTAATGATTTTTGGTAAATATTCAGCAGTATCATAATCTTCAATAATCTCACCCTCAATTTCTTTGTTTATCATCTCAACCGCTTCTTTACATTTCTCTGAATCTTCAAAATTCTTCGAATGAATCTTTATATTATTTTCAACTTCTTCTTCTGTTTTATCTTCTTTTCTTGGGGGGACTGTCACAACCTCGATGCTCTGTTCGACACCCTCTACTTCAACCGTACCAACAAGTACTTCACTATCGCCAATCTTTTCTTCTTTAATTTTATAACCTTTCTGTTCAAGCACTTGCTTGGCTTTAATAAGATTGTAGTTAGCGGCAATTTTTTTAATTAAAGTTTTTTCTGCAGAAGTAGTTTTTTCATTTGTTATAATTTGAATTGTTCCATCTTTTTGTTTAACAAAACCCACATTTTCTGAAATCTTATGATCCACTTTTGCAGACTCTCCCGTTGAGGATTTTATTATTCCAGCTTGTGTTTTAGAACCAGCTATTTTCTTAAGGGCATCATTAAATGCCTTAAAATCTTTGATTCTTGTATTACCTTGATGAATTTTAGAGCCCATTTTAAGAGGTTTGGGCTTGGGAATAATTTTTTTTGGTTTAATAACTCTTACACGTGACATAATAATTCTCCTTTAATAATTAATTTCTTCTAAATATTCTTCTCAGAATTCGTCTAAAAAACGATATGATTGTTGGAGGGGGAAATTTTGCTAACAAGATTTCTCTAAAAATATTCCTCCCCCCATTTAGCATACAAGCAGTAAATAAATTACAATTAGTTGCGCAACCTTCACAAATAAATCCATTGTTCTCTCCCCACTGCATATTACTTGGTAATCCATATTTATTTAAAATTCGAATAATTTGAGCGTCTTGTACATACTGATCTGTGGGCATATATGCATATCTTCGAATATTATCTTCTGTAATATGTGCAACCCTTCTATCTCTTTTTGAAATCATATCTTGCAAACCAATTTCATTTCTTCTTCGGTCAAGTTGTATTCTCAAAAAGTATGTTACTCTATTTATATTATTTAATTGCTGATTTATTTGCAAACACCATAAACCCTGTAACCTCTGTTGATTTACTTCTGATAAATACCTGTCAATTTCTTCATTAATTACATTAAGAAAAGAATTTTGATAATCTACAACTCTGAATGAATTCTTTAAAAATTCGAAAACTTTTTTATATCCAAGTTTTCTTTCTAATTCTATAAGTAATTGTAATCCTGCTCTATATTCCATAAATCTTGTTCGTGGGTTAACGATATAACGTAAATAACTAAAGTCTGAGAAAATTTCCATCATTCTAAGACTAAACCAAACAGCTGCACCTTCAACAACCAATAGTCCTATGTATGGAATACTTTTGGGATTATCTATATGATCCCAATCAAAATAAAGCAAACTTGGGTGAATATTATTCTTAGGAATGTTATTTTTATTTGTATCAAATTCATAATTATGAAAATATTCATGGAAAATTGTTTCAAAGAGTTCATTCTCATTTAAACCTGGACGAAATGCTATAGCCTTGGTTAATGGAGTTGTTAATCCTAATGGTGTGTTTTCATTTATTTCTTGTGCAGAAAAAAATCTACTATTATAAAATTTTTCTATTTTTAATAAACTTTTTGAATTAATAATTAATTGAGCTGTTTTTACCATGTCCTGTAATTTATCATTCTCATAAATACAAGAATTTAAATTTCTTTCTGGTATCCATCGTTTCCATCTTATATAAGTATTTATTCTCTCTTCCTGTTCATCTAATAAATCACAAATAAATCTTAGCGTATTAATTTTATTTAATCTATTTACTGTATCGGTAATACTATTATCTGGATTTACAACATAACGTTGATTTTGTTGATCTGCTTGAATTTGCTGATTTGTTATACCACAATTGTCAATATTACAATAGTCAACTTTTATGCATGTATTTGAACCAACTTCACAAGGACAATTTAATAAAATGTCTCGCATTATCTTTAATAATGGTATTAAATCATTCTGAAATAATGCATCAAGAATGTCAGTATTTCTATTTGTCAAGTCAATTAAGTATAGAGAACAATAATTCCATTCAGTTTGAGGTTGCTCCTCTTCGTTTTCTGGTTCATTTGTAACTATTAAATTATCTAATGAAGGAATAAATATTTTTATTTCGTCTAACGGAAGTAGATTATTAACCCTTATACTCTCTACTAAAAGATGCCCAAAAGCATGTATAATTGGAAATATTGCTGTGTAAATCTGTTCTCTTCGCTGTTCTTCGTTTAATTGATTATTTTGATCTTCTACTTGTTCTTGTTCCTCTATTTGTTGATTTTGATTAACTGGTGGGTTTTGCTCAGGTGGATAAAATCTCTGAAACAATTGTATTGGAAATCTGAACTCAATAAAATTTAATCTTGCATTTTCAAATGAATTATTTCTTAGAACTCCAATAGTTGAATAATCTTCAAAATTTTGAGTGGATTTAAGATTTAAAATTTGTTCTGAAATTTGAGTAATTCCTCTGAGCAAAAGTACTCTATCATTAAGTCTGCTCGTTTGTTGAGGTAAATTATTTGGTTCAAATATAAAGTTAAAATAATTGGACAGTTTATAAATTTGTTGTGGTTCAGCTACATAACGATCTAAATTTATTTTTCGATTATTCCAATCAATGTTTCTTATAAAATATTTATTATTTTTATAAACGAGTATTTTATTCGAGTAACATTTAGCTCTAACTTCATAATCGGCCATTTCTCCAATTTGAATTGCAGCTTCACCTTCAATTAAAACCAGATCAAAAAAGTTATAAAAGCTCGATAAATGTAACTGTTCATTGGTTCTCTTTTCTTTGGGGAAGAATTTTAAATCTTTATTAAGAATCAAATAACTTCCTTTTGTGGAAATATTATTTTTTCCAATGGTAGATATAAAAATATCCGGGAAATACTTTTCTATAATATTAGAGCTAATATTCGGTTGTTCATCCTTAAGGAAATTCCAATGTTGTGATATTATACTAACATCATTTAAGTTTAAATCTATAGGTTTCTCAGTTGGACTAAGTTTTTCAATTTCTTTAGGGTTTCTGAGATATTTCATTATCTGATATTGAAGTGAAGGAGATTGTGTATCAAAGAAATAAATTTGTTTTGGATTAACTCCTATGTGCATCAAGTCTGTCAAGTAGTAATTTAATGGTTTATTAACACCTACAATAACTACTGAACTTAGATTGGATAGATCAAGTTTTTTATCTTGTTGTAATAAACTTAACCTTATCTCATTTATATTGTTCCCAATGATGATATTATTTTTATACTCTTCACTGATATTAAATTTTCGAGTTAAATTGGCAATATCATCTGAAGCGATAAAATATTTTTGCCATAGAACTGCAGTATAATTTTCTTTTGGACTTGTTTCGATCAAACCTCGAATTAAGTTACCTAACTCGATATTAAAATTTTCTCTAGTAACAGTAATACCACTTCTATCATAGTTAATATGATTAATTGGTGGATACCAATTAAATACTTCGAAAGATGGAATTTCAGCACTATCAATATTAGCCACATCTTTAAATTCTTTTACCCCAGTTAGTTTTGAAATATGTTCGATGCGATTATTAATTGGTTTAGTAGTGCAGAGTAATTGATATTCTTTATTAAATGATTCTAATTTTGATAAAAGCCTTCTTATGACATATGCACTATTCGAACCAAACGCCTCAGTATAATTATTACAATCCTCTAAAACACAAAGTTGAAATTGTTCCCAAAACATATCCTCACGGATGGAATGAATAAAAAAATTATGGATAGAATAAATATCTGTGATATAAACTTGAGGGTAGTACAAGTACTCTGACTTTAAGTCATTTTCTTCTTTGATCAATATAAAATTTG
>JAWABG010000062.1:0-7908 GCA_038884715.1 Candidatus Woesearchaeota archaeon
AGCTCCAAGCAAAGAATCAGTTAAAGCATATCTACTCATAACACCAATTCTTGGGCTGAAATCATTAGGATCGGTTGCTCTTGCTACCAAACCAGTAATATAAGGCGAATATATCACACCACCATCGCTTACACCAGGACCTTTATATCCAACAAGTGCATAATCGCTGGAAGCATAGGAATCACGATATACATCTATCACACCATTAATAGTTCCAATAGCAGCCATTGTACCGGTTGCATTTACCTTTGCTTCAAGTGAAGTAAAGAATTGATGACCCGCGGCTTGAAGTGCTGTCGCAACACGCGGAGATACAATAACAAAGTTACCAGCGCCTCTACGTGTATAGATTGCAATATCATTGGCTTTCTTTACAATGGTATTAACCAAGTTACCAAACCTCTCTTGGCTCCAACGACCATCAGTTGCTGATATATCAACCGTATCAGCGGCTGCACCACCCTTTGTGGCGTCAACGGCAACGGCCTTCAAACGAGCTACAACTTCTCGGTCATATTCAGCTGTTACTTCATATTGAAGCACGTTAAGAATTTCACGCTCAATATCAAGACCATGCATGGCACGAATATCTTGAGCAGCTTCAAGTGAGAAGCTGGCACCCAACTTTCTTGTCTTTGCTTCAACGGCGGTCTTAGCAAGAATAAGTTTAAGTTGTGGATACTGAGTTCCAAGCTTCCATGCTTCAGCTATATCAAGTGCAACTCCTGTTCCACTATCAGCTGATCCAGAAGTGCCGGATTGCGAACCAGTATATCCTGAATACTTATCCACAAGGTTAAAAGCAGCTTCATTTCCATCAGCAACACCCTCGGATGGGGTAGCATAAATAAAACGAAGCGCATAAGCAAGACCAACAGGACCATTCATTGCTTGAACTGGAAGCACCTTATTAGCAAAAAGTTCGGGGAAAGTACGACGAACTAAAGCCAATGCAAGGGGCCTAAACTGGCCAGTTTCTTCACTTGTTGGTGTGGATGTGGTGAAATCTTCGTTGAGAAGCTCACTCTTAATATTTTTGGTTTCTTGGTTCTCTAGCAAAATTGCAAGATTTTCACGAACGTTTACATCCTCAATACCAGCAACAGAAACCTTGCCACTGGCTTCGGACCATTTCTTAATTATAGAATTTCTATCCATTATTTAGTTCCTCCTAATTATTATGAAAAAAGAAGTTTCCTTCTTTTAAGTATATTTAGCACTTTTTAATAAATTTATAAAAGCCTACTAGCTATTTCACTTGTAGTTTCTATATTCTTTTTCTTTGGTTCTTCAAGTGTTTCAGATTCACGAGTATCTTCATTAATAATATTTTTTTCATCTTTATTAGCCGAATTAGTAGATTCGTTTAAAAGAGAAATAAAAGTATCAATCTTTTCAGATACTTCGGCAAAGTCCTTACCTTCAAAAAACTTTGATACACGTTCTTTTTGACTTTCAGTTAGCATATTTGTTTTTTCAAGTAAAAGATTTTTTGTTTTTAAACCATTAATTTGCTTTGAAAGTTCCATTTTTTCAGCAATAAGCTCGGATGCCTGATTTTCGTACTTTTCAAGCTCTTCCTTGGCTTCTCGTAAAATTGCATATCCCTCAGTATCAAGGGCTACAAATTGTTCCTCAAAAAGTTTCATAATACCATCAACGATGGGCTTATAAGTCTCATTAATTGCAATTTTTTCTATGGTTTTATCCGAGATTTTTTCAAGTATTTCTGAATCAAGGAACTGGTCAAGCTTATTAACAATAGACTCTTCCAATGTTTTTAACTTTTCTTCATATTCTTTATCTATTTGCTGTTTAGCTTCCTCAACCTTTTCAATAATAATCTTTACCGCTTCTTTGGCAGCTTCATCTTCCAAAAGATTTTTTTGTTCTTCAACTTTTAAAGCTACACTTTCCTCGATTAGTTTCTTTATAGAAGATTCAAGAGAAACCAAATCTTCCTCGGTTAGCACGCCCTTAAGTTTTTTTACAAGTTCATTAATTATCATAATTATTTATCCTCCTATAAATTGGTTATTCTATTAATTAGTAATTAGTTTTACTTACTTACTATTTAGCACTTTTTACACTTTTTTTAATTTTTTGAAAAAAACCATTTTTTACTACTAGTTTCGTACCATATATTTCCTAAATAAGCTTGAATAGTATCCATAGAGTTTAATTCTCGAACATCAAATAATTTACAAACAGCTATTATTTCACTTTTAATATTATCTAAATCTTTTGTTTGTGGTAAAATACATACATTTACAGAAACAACCTGAAATAGCTTTATTTTAAAAATATTTGGTTTAAATATTTCAGATAATTTTACAAAGGATGTATATTCAGCCAAAACACCAGTTCTTGGCCATTGATTCTTTTTTAAAGAAATTGGTACCATCATTTGGTTGGAAAGCAAAGCGGATATGGATTGTAATTCCGAATCGATAAAAGATATTACAGGAATTTCAGCTTTAGCTTCATTTAATAATATACCATTTTCAAGCATTTTTGATATTCTACTTAATAATCTTTCCTCTTTTATTCCTTCAATTGTAAAATTTTTATTAAGCATAATTTGAGAAAAATTAGATACTTTTATGCCAACCGGAAATATTAATTTAATATTTAATAATTCTTGTATTTGACTTATTGTTTTGCCAGATTTCCAAAGAGTAAGTACTTTATTCTTTAATTCTTCCATTTACTTAATACTCTTTATAAATTCATTCATAGCATCTAAAGCGGCTTTAGAACCTTCCTTATCCAGTCTTTTTTGTAACTTTTCAACCGCTACTTCAACAATATCTCCATTTTCCTTAATAATATATTCTTTATTTTCAAGTATACTTTCTACAAAGGCATTTGGTGCTGATGGTTCAGCCACAAGGTCGATGGTAATTAATTTAAAATTATCATTTACCCAATTATCTTTTCCAACCGTACCTATTCCACGAGTTGAAACACCGAGTAATACACCTTCCAAAATGAGTGCTTTTGCAATATTACCAACTGGAGTATCTACTATCTTTGCCACTCCAATTGCAACATTACCATCCATTTCTAAGCTTTCAATTTTATGGGAAACTCGGTCAAGTGAAATAGTTGGTGATTGTGGATGGTCTAATTGTCCTAATGCTCTATTTTGAGAAATTTTTTCCTCGTTAAACTTTTTTACTTCACGAGCAATAATATCCCTTTTATATTTACGATTATTTTTATTTTCAACTTCTGATAATATAAAAGGACCTTTTATACGAATAACTTTTGAAGATTTACATCCATTATCCGAACTTTCGGTTAGTACCTGTAAATCCTTAAAATCAACCGTTTCTATTAATAACTTCATAATTTTCTCCATCATTGCCTTTACCCAAATCTGAAGCAATATTCATTGGACGGATACGAGAGCTTAAAATAGAGTCTATAATATCTTCCTTTTTATCATTAATTCTATTAACTATTTTTTTTGCGATTTCATTTTCAATATCATCCCTTACTTTAGAAAAATTACCATGAACAATATCTTGTACTAATGTTTTACCATTTAACATAAACCCTCCATTAATTATTTATAAAATACAATTTTTGCCCCGCCATTTTTAAATTCGGGCATGGGAATTATTACTCCATCTATTTTCTTTATATCAGCAGGTTTTAAATCATACCACTTAGGAATAAAAATATTACGTCCTTTAGCTATTGCAATCGGGTCGTTTCCGTGCATTAATCCATAAGAGTATCCCGCATTTACTAAAAATTTTAGAGCATTTAAAATAGCTTTAAAAGTTCCGGATGGCTTAAATATCTTTGTTTTAATAACTTTTTTTATTCCTATTATTGGATTTTTATGTAATTCTAAAATATCTGGATTTGTAGATTCTTTCATTTTTGATTCTAAATATTCACCTTCATTTAAAAAGTTATTAACTTTTTCATATAGTTTATTTTTCATAATAATTACTCTCATTTACTATATATTTAGCACTTTATTTTTTTACTTTTCTAGTTTCTATTCAACTTTCAGTTTTTTCTGGTTTTACAATATTCCAAATTCTACCTTCTCTTTTATCAATCTTTTTTTCTTGAGTTATATCTTTGATTTCTGGAGAAGTTATATCAATATTTTCTGGAGGTTCACCACCAGCTACGGTTATTTCTTCTGGACTTGGAATCGGTCCTATAGCTTCTTCTGGAGAAGGTTCAAGAGTAGTTTCCAGCCCGGGTTCCATACTAGTTACTGAAGGAGATCCACCCTCTAAAGCTGCCAAATCCATAGCTTTTATTTCTTTCTTAATTAAATCTTCATTTTCTTTATATTTATTTTCATCCATCAATAAAATATTTTTAAATAAAAATTCACGAGAAAATAATCCATTTTTATTTTCCGGTGTAATAATAAATTGAGAAACGGTATTAAGAGTATTTACCATAGTATCAATATTTTCTCGTTGTTTATATTCAGAAAAATAATCTGCTTTTTCAAATTGAATATCGTATAGTTTTTTATTAAGATATTTTTCATCTATATTATTTAATCGCAATTGAAATAATAAAGCATCTATAAATATCTGCTTAAATCTTCTTTGTAAACGGGATATAAAATTACTAAATTTAATTTCTTCACGAGTAATTTCGCCAATTTTTCCAGAAGAATAAATACTACTTTGATCCATCCATCGAGAACTTGGAAGCTTTAATGTTTTATAAAGTTTTTTAAGAAAATAATTTATATCTTCAATCTCTCCGAGTGTCATTCCACTATTTAAAGGTATAACTTCAGATTTTCCATCACTTGAATTTGCAAACCAAAAATCTTCGGTTAATGATTGAATATTCTGGGTTACATCTACATTACCAGTTTCTGGATTATAATTAAGTCTTTTCTTATATTTCATCATAAGATTTTTAATATACTCTTCGGCCTTACCTTTTGTCATTTTACCAGTAAATATATTAAAAATACGTCTTTCCGGAGCGCGAACCAATCTATAAATTACTAAAGCATCTTCCATATTACGAAGTTGATTATATGGACGAATAGCTGGTTCAAGATAACCTCGAACATCTAAAAAGTTTTTACCATAAACACCATAATTACTATATAATACTTGATTAGGTTCAAAGTAAATTTCTTTATTATTAGTACTTATTACATCTGTTTGCATATATTTAATAATAACATTTCCTTTATATAAAGGTGTCATTGAATAGCAAGGTAATATCTTAAAACCAATAATTTTCTTTTTAAAATTATCCAATATAACTTCAAGATATAATTCACCGTCAACTAACCATCTACGATATAAATCCCATCCTTTTTCTTTAATATTAAAAATAAAATTGGTCAAATAATCAAAATGTTTTCTAATTTCCTTTTCAATATTTTTTGGAACTTCATTAATTATATTTAAGTTTAAAATTTTTCCATCAACACCTTCAACTATTGAATCATCGCATATATAGTCAAGAGCATCTGAAATTTCTGGAAAATTTGACATCTGCCTATAAAAAGCAACTCGTTCTTTTTTACTATTAAAAACATCATAAAATGAAATATTTGAGTATAATAAATCTCCCCTTTCACTCCAATCACTAGTATCAAAATCTTCTTGTGATTTACCAACACTATTTTTAATAACTTCTTGAACTGAATCTTCAATTCTTAATTTATTAAAAATTTCAGAAAATTTATTCATAAATTTATTAATAAAATTTGACATAAAAATACCCCTTGCTATAATAATATTTATAACTTATATTGTAGGTGTTGGTAATTGTCTATATTTAGATTCTACTTGGTCAATAGTTACTGCATAATAAGTTTTAGCATAAAAATTAAATAAATTAATCCACTGTTCATAAGGTATTAAACGGAGATCCAAAACTCTATCAAACCGATATTGACGAACTCCTAATATACTTTTACGCATTAATGCTTTTAATGCTTGATATTTTAGTTTTATATTAAGTTGTCCAGTCATCTTATTTTGAAAATTACTAACTCGGGCTAACCATACTCTTCTATCATATAAAGGTAAATGATGGAAATTTAATCCAAAAAATGTTTTAGTTTTCATATTTATATTAAAAATATAGCTAGCTGGCATAAAATCGTAAAACTTAATTTCATTAAATGGCTTTTTATTAAAATTTGGATCTTTATTAAATAAATATCTATATACATATATTTGACCACTAGACAAAGTTCCTGTTTTTATAAAGTGTTCATTAATATACCTTATATAATCATTTATATTTGCATACGAGTATTTTTTACCAGTTTCTTCATCAATATAAAAAGGTATTTTAGTCGAACTAATAACTACCTTTTTAATAATAACTTGGGGCTTTTTGGGCGGGGTTAAAATTTTTATTTGTGGTTTAGCTTGTTGTTTTGGTACTGGTTCTTGCGGTTGGTTTTGTACTGGTTTTGCTTTAGGATCAGGTCTAACACCCAATGGAGATTGAGATGATACAACCGCCGGAATATTTGAAGCTCCCGGCGGTTGATTATTTATAGATTTAAATTGTAGATTAGTATTTGGAGTTAATGGTTCTGCCATGTTTTTTCTTTTTATCAACCGGATATTCACCATATCTTGATATTAAACTCATTTTTTGAGCAAAAGGAGCTATATCAGCCGATGAAGTAGTGAAATCCTCTTCTATTGATGATGGTTCAAATTTAATTACTTTATAATTATGGTTAGATAGCCACTTATAGGCTTCAGCTACTGAAAACCTATTTTTATCAAAACGAATAGATTGAACTTCTACCCCACCGCCACGTTTTGGCACTCCCCATATTACATGGATTCCTTTACCAAATCTATCATTTTGTCGCCGAAATTTAGAATATTTTGAAGGATTATTAATTCTTGCCGCATGTTCATTTGGATATGGCATACTTATTTCTCCTCTTCCTTCTCTTTTTTACCTTCCTCCACTTCAATATCGGAGTGTGTAAAACCACAAGCAGCTAAAAATTTAATAGCGTCAAATCTTTCATTATCTTTATCAAACAAATCTACAAACTTTTTGGCAATTTTTAAAGCAATTATTTTATTATCATTTTTTACTTCTTTAATAATTTGAGCTATCTTTTCATAATGCTGACGAGTAAAAGCTTCTTCAATTATAAACTTACTTTCTTCCTTAGCAAATCCCTCAATTAAGAAATTTTGAATTTTATTTTGAATAGACATAATATCCTCCCATAATTAATTTAATTTCTTTTTAATTCCTCCGTTATTAACAACGATAAAATATCTTCCAATTTACAATCATACTTTTCTTGTAAATAATTTAAGTCTTTTTCTATTCTTTGAATTTCGGCTCTTTGATTTATACTACCATTCACAACAATACGATTATAAAAATCATTATTCATTGTTTGAATATACATAAAGTTATTTAATTGAGTTAATTTATCAGCAAGCAATCTTTTTACTTTAAAAATAAACCTATCTAATAAAGTAAGTGCTTGTTTTTCTTCATTTGTAGTAGGTACTTTTATAAGTCGACCAGCTTCATTTACTAGCTTTAATTGATAGGCTTTAGTCTGATTTATTGGAGTCATAAGTTTCTTTATAAAAAGAAACACCATTATATTATCCAAATCAACTTTAGATTGTGCGCTTGGCATATTATTTTAATCCTACAGTATCCACATTATACGTTTCTACTTTTATACCAGATTCTTCCAATTTCTTTTTTATGGCTGGCCAATTATTAAAAACTTCATCTAATAAAGCATTTTCTGATAAAAATAAATTTAGCCGTTTATCATCTAAAGAGTCAAATCCATTTTGATTCAAAAAATTTATTAAAAGGCCAACAACTTCTTCCGATAAATCGTTGGCATATTTTTTATCTTTATCGGAAAGTTTTTTATCAATTTTC
>JAWABG010000063.1:0-7820 GCA_038884715.1 Candidatus Woesearchaeota archaeon
GAAAAAAATGGCAAATTAATACATCTTGACTCTTTAAGTGGTAAGTTATTAAACAAAATTATTCTTTTTAGAAATAATATAGTAGCGAACTGTATAAAAATAATCATAAATTTCAAAACAATGCTACAAAATCATATCATGTATGAAATGTTCAGGAGCTCATATCATTTTTTTAAGAAACCCATTATTTACTTAAATAACAATATGCTCAGATCTCTATATTATATTTTTTCTAAGAAATAAAAGAACCTTATGACAATACTAATCTCGACGGAAGGAGGAATATAGAAAATAATTTTGTGAGAAAAAAAAGAGCAGTTATATATGATGATGACATCTCAGTATTGAATGTAATGAAAGATATTTTTACCTTTAAGAATTACGAAGTAATAAGTCTTTCGATTCCCAAAATATGCCCGGTTCACGAAAATGAATTTATTTCATGTCCGCAGGAATTCCCGTGCACAGATATATTGATAAGTGATTTAAACATAGAACCAATTGACGGGATTTCTTTATTACTTAAACAGTCAAAAATTGGATGCAAGATAGATATAAGAAACAAAGCAATAATGTCGGGTAATTTTACATCTGAAGATACTAAAAAATGCATTCAAAACGGTATTACTTTTTTTCAAAAACCTTTTGATTTTAATTATTTTTTTCAATGGCTTGAGAATTGTGAAAAGAGAATAAATCTCAATATTCCCCTTGAATGCAGAAGAACAGAAACAAGAACTGTTTTTAACAAGGAAATAATATATGTAACTGCTATAGATACTAAATCTAAAGGTTTTTTAATTAATATAAGCAATTCAGGGCTTTGCATTAAAGTAAATAAACCTCTTTTTGTTAATCAAATAATAAAATTTAAATCTAACATACCTATAAGTTGTAGGAATGCAATAGTTCGTTGGGTAAATAAAAAATCTGACAATACTTACCTTGCAGGAATGCTCTGTTTATAAAAGAGAGAGATTAATATGCTCTCTCTTTTATAACACTAATTTAATTCCAATCAAAATTCAGTTTTTTCTTAATTTCCTTTAATACTTCCTCCACGAACTGGTAAAACATTATAAACAGCTTTCTTAGTCTTTGTTATCTTAATAGATTTTTTCATATCTATTAAGAATGCATTTTTACCATTATTTTGAGATGTAGTTGAAGACCAGTACATTAAAATATTTGAATTCCTAAAACCCTGAGAATTAAGCCACATATTTGTATCATTAACATCATAATTAATTATGCTTTCAAGTTCTTTTATATTTGGCATACGCCAGTCTGCATAATTATTCGTATATTCAGCACACGGAAATTTTTCAGGATTTACATTAAATTCTGATATAAGATTTAGTGCTTCGCTCCAGTTCCTTTTTATACAACCTCTATCTTTTAGCCACATTAAACCTGTCAGACTATCAGTTATAGTACCATCTCCATTATCATTAAATCTTGGAGATGGCCATTCATTTATTCCTTCTATGTAGATACTATCATTAGGCGTATAAATAACCGTTTTTTTACTGCTTATTATATTATTCGATAAAGTGTCACGCACAGGTAAAATATATAAATTACTTTTGTTTGAGCTAACTTTTTCTATTCCGTTTTTCATATTCAATACCCATGATTTTGTTGACGTTCCTGAATAAATTGTTATAGACCCGTAATATGAAGCTTTCATATTCACAAAACCGTTTGAATTTAACCACATTGATGAATCAGGATTCCCATAATTTATAAGACTTTTAAGTTCATTCAAAGTTGGTAATCTCCAATCAGAATATTTTCCATTGTAGCCTATACACTTATTTTGTACCTGACCATTGTTCAATGTATTCAATGTATTAGAAGCCATTATCAACTTTGTTTTTAAACATCCACCATCTTTTAACCACGTAAGTCCTGTCAAATTATCAGTTATTGTCCCATCTCCGTTATCAGTAAACCTATTAGATGGCCAGTCTTCCCCTGCCTGAATATCTCCATCATCACCTAAAGCATATGCTATTGTTTGTCCTGTTTTAGGTACCTTTACTGGAAAATCATCTGACTCATCTTTTGAATCATTATTTAGCTTAAAACTTGCGCTAATTGTGTGGTTTGCTGTTACATTGCTGAAATTATAAGTTGTTACAGGACCTGCATTAACTCCATCCACTACTACATTATCTACTGTGTAATTCGCATTCGCTGTGATTGTGAAACTCTGACTTTCTCCATGTCTTACACTTACTGCGCCTGAAGGTGATATGCTTCCACCCTCCCCTGCTGTTGCTGTTATTGTGTATGTCTTTAAATTAAATGTCGCTGTTACACTCTTTGCCTCATTCATTGTCACTGCACATGTCCCACTTCCTGTACATGCACCTGACCATCCACTAAATACTGAATTGCTATCTGATGCTGCTGTTAGTGTTACCACCGTACCTGATGTATATACCTCTGTGCAATCTGAACCACAGTTTATCCCTACAGGCATCGAGGTAACTATTCCACTCCCTGATCCTGCCTTCGTTAAAGTAAGCAAATAGTTTTTAACTGACAATGGAATAGTTTTACTGACTTCATTTGAATATTTACTTTCAATTCCCGAAATATTATAGGCTGTAGCAACAAAAAAATATGTCTTGCCTTCCTCAAGAGAATTTATGGTATATCCTGTTACGTTACCTACATCAACTTTCTCTGTATAACTACCTGATGAAATGCCATAATAGATATTATATCCAGCGAGGTCTGTAATAGGTGTTCCATCTTCATTGGTAGCTGGAGGGGACCAGAAGAGTGTTGCCTGTCCAGCATAAGCCTCTGATTTATAAAAAAAGTTTACATTTATGAAGAAAATAATAAAAAGACAAATTAACGATAATATAAAATACCTTTTTTTAAATCCCTCCCTTCTAAAAGTTTCTCTTAACATAAGCACCTCCTGTGTTTGAATCACATGCCGACGAGATTCATCCATTAAGAGGATTTATTCGTCTGGCAACCCTGCTACCATATCCTTCATGGACTTAGGCCAGTGGCTTTGCGTCCAACCCTTTCGAGTTGTTTGCCTTTTTCAGATTAGTAAACAAAAAAGCCTGTTTCCTCAAAGGGAAACAGGCTTTTTACAAATTTCTTATGTTTTAGCACTGTTTCTTCGGCAACCCGGCCATCCTTTTTAATTATTAGGACCCGTAGCTTTGTGCCCCCCAGTTACCCAGGGTTTACCTTTTCGGAAACTTAAATTTTAATTTCTATTCAAAGATCAATATAAAACTTCTTCTTAATATCAATTTACTATATATATAAATGTTTGTATGTGATTATAATCACATACGTATAAAATGCTCATCAAGCGAAGAGCAAAGAACAAATAGCCAAGCGCGGAGAGCCAAGAGTAAAGAATAATAAAGATAGGATCGTAAAACAAGCCAAAGAAGGAAAATCATAAAACGTAAAGCGTAAAACATATAGCGTAAGCGTGTAAACTTAAAAAAAGTTATCAAGATTCTAATAAATTAAGCAAATAGACAATAATCGTTCTATGTTCAAAAAATACCACAAAATGAGATTTTTAAGACAAAAATTAGGTTTATTTTAAATAGTCAATTTTAAATCTTTATCGAAAAAATTTTGTTTTAATTGTATAAATTTATTTTCAACTACACTTATATCTCCTTCTTTATTCCATTTATCAAGCACCCTTGTAACTGTCTCACGAGCCATGCCTGTCATTTCCGCGATCTCCTGATGTGTAAGCTTAATATTTAAAGTTATACCTCTGTTCGTTCTCTCCCCATATTTATTTGAAAGCATATAAAAAAATATCTTAAGTCTTTCAGAGGCATTTTTTAGATTTAATAATTGTATTTTTTCCCAAGATTCACGAAGTCTTGAACATAATATTAACAATAAATTATAGAGAATTTGCTTATGATTAATTATAGTTGAATAAAATTCTTCCTTAGAAATTATATTTATAATACAATCTTCAGCAGCTATAATTGTTGCAGGAGATGTCTTTCCATCAATAAATGACATTTCTCCAAAAAATTCACCTGCATGATGAATAGCGAGCAATATCTCTTTTCCTTCGTTTGTTATCTGAACCACTTTTACCTTTCCACTTAAAATTATATACATGTATTTACTTGTATCTTCTTCATAAAGAATAATTTCATTCTTTTTAAATTTCTTTACTGATAATAGCTTGCTTATTGTTTCTAATTCATCATCGGTTAAAGCAGAGAAAAGTTCTATCATTTTTAAGTGAATGCCTTCTTTTGTCATAAGCTTCCCCCACTACACTAACTTAACTCAATATATATAATTATAAATTATACTATTATGTCAACTTATTTTATTTGTTTCAGAAGTATTTTATATCTTTTCTTTTCTTCAGAGGTTAAGATCCTTTTACCAAATCTATGTTCTTCATACATAGTAATTAATTCTTCTACTTTTTCTTTCAAACCATTTTTTGTAATAAATCTCCTAATATCAGTTGAAGTCATTTTATCTGTTATTCTTATCCCTTTTTTCTTTAATATTCTAATTGCTTTTATATATTGAATTGTCGGATAGGTATAATGTTTTTTCTTAGATGATTTATGAATTAATAACGCTATTGTGCTTATTATAAGAGCAATTAAAACGAAGGATAGTATATCTTTTATCTTTTTTAATCTGAAATCAGGCATTTCAGGTATTCTGAATGGAAATGTTAATAAATTAAAAATGTTCCTCTGATCCGACGAACTAAATGATACAACGTATCTATTCCATTGCATTTTTAACATATCAAGATAGAGCATTATTATCGATGGTTTTTCAATAGAAACTGCAGGGGTTGGATCAAATCTCATCCATTTATTATCTATAAGTGCCTCTACCCATGAATGCGCATTGCTTTGTCTTACTATTAAATAACCGCCGTATGTGTTGATCTCACCGCCGTAGAACCCTGTTACAATGCGAGAAGGTACTCCTATAGATCTTAGCATAAGTACCATTGCTGTAGCATAATGTTCACAGTAACCTTTTTTTGTTCTGAATAGAAAATCTTCAATCGGATTCATACCACGAAGAGGTTCTGGTACATTAAGTGAATAAGTATATTTACTTTTAAGATGGTTTTCTATTGTCTTAACTTTTTCTGAAATTTTATTTTTCCCTCGAGTTATGTTTTTGGCAAATTCTGCAATCTTATCTATACCTTCAGGCAACTGAAGATATTTTTTTTCTTTTAACCCTGAATATATTGGTTCGTCAATGCTATACACAATATAAAAAAATTGTTTATTTTTTTTCATGGGTATATATATTGTGTTTGTTTCATCTATTGAGATGATCCTACTGTTTGTTTCAACAGCCTGAATAACAGGAAGTCCGAAAAGAATTTCAGTATCAATTGGTTCAAGATAAATTTTTTGCACTGTTACATCTTCTTTTTTATAAGGTTTTATCGTAAACATTCCTTCACGTTTGTATATCATTCTCCTTCCACTTTCTGTATTCTCCCACATTACCCCGTTAAAATAATCAAGAGTCATGCCTCTCCAGTAAAAATCTCTTCTTTCTTTTCCGCTTAATTCAATACGCATTACAATTGTCGGATCAAGTTTCACAGTACCAAATGAACCAAAATCTACTCTTTCTGAGAATCCTGCTGTTTTTATGCCTTTTTTATGACCCTTACCCCAAATACCACCTGCCACTCTTGGAATGCTTATAAACAATATTGTCGTAAGAGTAAATGTTAAAAGGGTAATTAAAACCATTGGTTTTGTAAGAACTATTTTTTCTTTTAAACCTATTTTTATAAAATGAGCAAATATAATTGCACTGACTGATGATGATAAAAAAACAATAAATATCCCACCAAATAATATTGAATTTGTAAATTCAGAGGTGATTATTAACTGCAATAAAGACATGAAAAAGACTTGAAGATTATCCCATGGCTCTCTTAAATCAAAGCTTTTTATTGCCTGAAATAATATCGTAAGATTTGCAACACTTACAAGATAATCATCAGATGCAATAAATGCATCCAGCAAAAAAATAATTAAAGTTGTAATAGAGAGAACATTTATAGTCCACTTTGGAGCCTGTGGCATATTTTTTACCAGACGGAAATATCCGTAAACCATTACTACAAGACTGGATAAAAAAATTGGATTTATTTCCCCTGATATAAAAAGACTTATGCTTCCTGTAAAAGCAATTATTGCTGTTAATATATTATAAGTCCTGAGCATAAAACACCATATCTGCAAATGAAATAAATTTATTCATAGAAGTTTCATATGAGTTTAGTATTAGCAAAGTAATACCATCTGAATAAAAAGTAAGAGGACATTCCCATAAGTTTTTGCTTTCAATAACAGCAAGAACATCAAGTATTTTGAATAAATGTTCCTGCCCTATTCCAAAAGGCACGACTTTACCACAAGTTAAAAGTCTTACATAATAACCCTGTGTTATATAATAATCAGCAATAGATGCAGTAAATGAAACAGCATTTTCAAAATTGTCTTTATTAATAACATTAAGATTATCAAGAATAATAGTTAATTTTCTGATCTCAGAAGCATCGTATTCCATAACAAGAAGCTTTTCTGTTTTTGCTGATGCTTTCCAGTGTATTCTACGGCTATCATCGCCATATCTGAATTCCCTAACCATTGAAAAATCCTCACCCTCGCCTATCTTTTGACTAATACTTTCTTGACCTTCTTTGATATAAGATTGCAAAAAATGCGACTGTTCTTTAATTTCAGGATAGACAATTATTTCTCCTTTAACATTGCATAAAATTGTTCTTTTAAAAAAAATGAAAGGATAGCCTGATTCAAGATAAAAATCACCATACTTGTATAATCCTCTTTTCTTAAAAATAACATTGAAATTGGCAGATATCTCTTTATATGGAAGAATCTCGGGGAAATAAGCATCCTCTTTCATACCACTTGATGACAAAACTTTTATAGAACGGGCCGAGAAGCCTTTCATATTTTTTAGTCTCAATAAAATCTCAGAAGGTGTGTTTGCAAAAATAGGTTTATTTTGAATTACATTTAAAGTAAGGTTTTTCATGTTATTTCTAAGAATAATAATCGATATAAATATAATGGATAGTAGAAGCGAAAGAACGAGATAAATTAGATTATTTCCTGTGTTAAGAGCAGTAATACTTATAAGCGCTGTGGCAATTACAAGTCTCCTGCCCTCTTTTGTAAGTCTCATAGTGGTAAGGGAATTTTATGAAGTATATCTTCTATTACTTTTTCTGCATCCGATATATAAGATTTTGTTTTAAGTATAATTCTATGTCCAAATACTAATGGAGCGAGTTCCTTTATATCTCCGGGAAGAACATAATTTCTTCCCTCAAAGTACGCAGCAGATTTTGAGACACGTAAAAGAAATTGTCCTCCTCTTGGACTCACTCCGAGTCTTATTCTATCATCTCTTCTTGTTTCAGAAATAATAGCCATAATATAATCAAGAAGGCTTTCCTCAATCTTTATATTATCAATCTCTTTCTGCATCTTAATAATATCATCTGAAGTAATAATCGGTTTTATTGCATCGGCAATTTCAATTGGTGATGGTTGCAATAATACTTGTTTTTCATATTCTTCTTCAGGGTATCCGATCTTTATATGCATCATAAAACGGTCAAGCTGGCTTTCAGGTAATGGAAAGGTACCATGATATTCAATTGGATTCTGTGTGGCTATTACCATAAATGGTTCGGGTAATGGATAAGTTTTTCTCTCAATTGATACTCTTCTTTCATTCATTGCTTCAAGTAAAGCTGA
>JAWABG010000064.1:0-7781 GCA_038884715.1 Candidatus Woesearchaeota archaeon
TAATGGGTATTATTTAGAAATTATATCTGGAGTATTGGCGGGTTCGAGAGAAAAAATAATTGACTATGATGGAACAAGCAGAATCGCTACTCTTGAAAACAATCTGGCGTCAATACCTGACACATCATCGAGGTTTGCAATTTTATTATTTCCTTATGAGAGTTTTATTTTAAGTCAAAATGTTTTTATAGATAACGAATTAGTGTTTCCACCAGCACAATATACGCCGATTAATCAAATAGTGTTTAATCTTAATTACATAATGAATATAAATGAGAATGTATTAAAATTTGATTATAATCTTTATGATTTATATAAAATATATTTAATAATTTATACTTATGGATATTTTGATTATTTGCAAGATATAGAGGCAATAATAGTAATGGTATTGCAGGATTTTTGGAAAAGAAAAGGAAGAAACGGACTACAAGGAATTATACAAAGAACTATAAACATGGAAGATACTCTTGTAGAACAAAATTATCTAAAAGAAATATTTACAAGCTCTTATAGAGTGCAATTATCAAAATATATGATACCTTATGAAAAAAGGAGCTGGAATTAATGACAAAACATATTGATATAAGACAATTTGACACAGGATATGGCGAATTTACTATAACTCTTGATTATGACCCCTTTTTTATATATGTATTAAAAAAACTTGAAAAAGGCGATGACATCAAAAGGGAAGCATTATCTGCTTCTGGGAGATATTTGCCTTATGTTAAAAAAAATATAATAGAAAAATATATGACCGCAACGAAAAGGAGAGCATTGACAGGAGAAAACAAGATAGTTAGCAGAACAGGAGGAATGAAGTCATCTCTAAATGTAAGAAAAAATATAAAATCTAATCTTGAAGATAGTTATGTGGCATTAATGGTAAATAGAAACGCAGTAAACAAAGCATCTGGAGTTGCATATCCTCTTGCCCTTGAAACAGGATGGCGTGGATACACAAAGGCAAATCATAAAGGATATGAGTTTTACGATACAAGAAGATTTATACCTCCATTTCATTATGCAGAAGAATCGTTTTTAATGAGTTTAGATAAATTTTCAAAAATATTATTAAGAGCTATAAATACACTTATAAAAGATACAGGGAAAAAATATATATCGGATAATATATAATGGCAAACACACAATTAGGAGATATTTTAACAAGATTTTTGCAGTTATTTGATGATATATTTACTATTGGAGACTATATAAACATAAAAGATATACCTTTTAATGTAGATTATTACGCTTCTGTAGTATTTGGTGGAGGAAATGTATCAAAGCATATAACAAATTGCCATAAATACACTTATGATATAGATTTAGTTATATATATAAATAACACAAATGCAAATGATGTTAATAATAGAATACAATATGTTATGGATAATGTTTTAACTATATGCACTTATGATGATAGTTTGGAATTCAAACAATTTTGCGGTGATTTTCAATTAATAAATGCTGGAACTCCTGTTGAATTTAGGACGAGTCAGGGCTTATTACTTGAAAAAAATCAAGAAATGATTGTTTTTTCCTTCAGTTTTTATAAAAATTAAATTATAAGGAGAAAAAGATGAAAGTTAAGTATCGAGGCGGGTTAATAAGATATGAGGTAAATTACAAGGGAGTATCGCACATTTTTTCAGAAGCAAATAACTATATACTTGATTTTGATGATGAATTTGCTAAAAATCTTATTAAATATGCTCCAAATAATTTTGTAGCCTACAACGAAAAAAACGAGGTAAAAGAAAATGGGATGCAAGATAAAACCGAAGAAGAAACCGAGAAAGACACCAAAAAAGTAAAAAAATAATTTTATAGGAGCAAAATATGAGATTTTCTGGAAGTTTAACATATTGCAAAATAGCATTGGAGGATTTTATAGGCGTTCTATCAAGATTTATTAAAAAAACTTTTGATAGAACAGGAACAGCACAAGCTGGAGCTTCCACGACTATTACACTCGATTCTGGCGCTAATGCTAATGATGATTTTTATAATAAATGCTATATAGTTATAACAGATGGAACAGGGAAAGGGCAAACAAGAGTAATAACAGATTATAACGGAACAACAAAAGTAGCTACAGTTGATACAGAATGGGACACAACGCCCGATAATACATCAGTATTCAGAGTTTATAGTGGGAGATTTACGCCTTACAACAGCAATTCTGTTGGCGAGAAAATAGCTACAATAGAATCAGAAATGAATATAGGTAGATTTTTCAAGGATAATATTTATAGAGGCTCTAAACACACAGAAGGCTCTATATCTGGAATAGAGATTGATTACGAAAATATAAATATTTTTTTGAAGGCATTATTAGGAAAAGAAGGAACTCCAACACAAATTGGAACTTCAAATGTTTATTCAAGAACATTCACTCCTGAAGAGGATACTCTTGTTCAGTTGCCATCTTTAAGCATAGAGCTTTTTAAGAAAACAATATATTGGTATACAGGTGTATTTGTAAAATCTCTTAAATTATCTGGTGAAGTAGATGGATTAATAAAGGCTGATTTTGAATTTTTAGGAATGGAAGAACTTGAAAGCACAAATCCATCTGCAGACCGACAATCTCCAATTTATATTAATGCAGATAAATTTAAGTATTATGAAGGTGTTATGAGTTTTAGAGGCTCTTCAAGTAATTGGAATTTAATTTATCCAGACAACAATCATTATATCACAATGCCTATTGATAGTTTTGAATTAAGCTACGATAATGGAGTAGAACACAAAAACACATTCAAGGGGATGGAAACAATAGAAGCAAATGGGGCATTGCAGGCTGGTTCAACTACAACAGAAATAGTATTAGATGCAACCGCATCAAACGAATTTCATATATATGCTGGATTGTATTTGAAATTAACATCTGGAACCTATGCTGGTCAGGAAAGATTAATAACAGCATATAATCCATTAACTAAAACAGCTACAGTATCAAGTGCATTTGGAGGAGCTCCAGCATCGGCAACAACATACGATTTGATTAATAAACACAATAACAGGTATCCTTATTCTATTGATAGACAAAAAGGGGAAATTAAATTATCTCTTAAAAACGACCTTGATGATTTAATGGCGAACATCAGAAGTGAATACAAAAACGACTATGATTGTTCTGCAAAAATAACACTACAAACTACTTTGCCGATTGGAAGCGATGGCGGAGTAGATGTTTACGGGTATCTTGATATTGATATACCAAGATGCAAAATCGAGGAATATTCAGACGATATAAGCGGAACTGATTTTATACCAGCAGATATAACTCTTGCTGGACTTGCACCGATAGATGGTTCGCCAGCAATAACATTTACCATTTATTCTAAAAGAGCTACAAGTTATAATAACTAAAAAATTTTGGCTGGTTTTATGCCAGCCAATTTTTTTATTGACTTTTTATTAAACAGGTGCTTTTTTATTTATGCAAAACTAAAAGGAGATTTTATGAAAAATATCAAATTTATTAGAAACGATACTGTAAAGCTATATTTAGGAAAGTTTATCGAAAATGGAAATGATTATTATATTACAATAGGGAAAGCAAGCAAACTTGAACAAGCTGAGGCGTTTTCATCAATAGATGGAATTGATTATAACGATTTATCAAACGGTATTTTACCTAAAAATCTAAAAACAGAAGATTTAGCAAATTTAACATATTCACAAATTGCTGTATATATAATTGATACAAATTTAATTGATGAAAAATTAACACTTGAAAACAAAATTAATTTAGTTAAAGATTTGGACAGCGAATGTCCAGAATTAATAGAATTTATACAGGAGCAAATTGATGTAAATTATTCATCTCAAAATAATAAAGATAATATACCTAAATTGATTAAAAAAAGATGATTAGCATAGATAAAGCAATAAATATTTGCAAAGGAAGTTATAAAAGATTTTATAATATAGAGGTTGATTGTAAAGATTATATATTAGAAAGCAACAGAGAAAATAGGACTATTATATTCAAACAGCCCACATATATAGAATATATTAGGAGTGGAACAGCTCCTGATGTTTCTTTTTTTTCAAAAAGGATTTTATGCGAAAAGATATTTTTGTTTATAAAACATAGTAATTTTATAAATAGCATAGAAGATTTATACAAAATTGATTTAGGTTCTCCAGATTTATTTGAAAAAATTATTGAGATGACAAATATTATTAGCGATAATTTTACTGATAATGAAATAAAAATAATAAATGAGATAATAGATTCTTTAATTAAAGGCATGGATTTTACAAAAATAGAATTTGACACAGAAGAAGAAGAGGGCATATTTAAGTGGAGTTTGCCATTTATATTTACTTTTTGGACTACGCAGGATGAAAACGGATTAATAAGGATAAGCACAAAAGAGGTCTTTGATTTATTATTGCAAGAGAATAGATTAATGAACATATGTCAGCAGAAAGCAATAGAATATAAAAAACAATTAATAGAAAGAGAAATAGCAAAAAACAAAAGGAAAAAATAATGCCAGCAACACCCAACAAAGGCGTATATAATTTTCTTATTAATATGTCTGTTAATTTCAAAAGCACAAGCAAAACTTCTGCTGTAATTGGAAATTCATTAAGAAAGTTAAAACAGGATTTTGATTCATTTTCTACATCAGCAAAAACATCAGGAAATTCTATAAAGGCAAATATAGAACAATTAAGCAAACCTTTAACAGAAGCGAGTAAAAGAGCAAGTTATTTTGATACTGTATGGGGCAAGATGTTTGGTGTAATGATGAAATTTTATTCTGTAATGTTTTTTATAAAATTGTTTTCACAAATAGGAACATCGGTATATAATGCATCAACTGGTGTAGATGTTTTTAATCAAAAAGTTTTAGCAATGTATGGATATTCAATACAAGGCGAAAAGGCTTTACTAAAACTACAATCAGCATCTCGAAAATATGGTATAACAATACAGCAAGCAAGTGTTATTACAGAAAAATTTAGAGGATTTGACGAAACATTAATAAATTCATTAATGAAACTATCTGGCGCAAAAGGATTTGGAAACGAAGTTATCTCTAATATAGCAAAAGCATTTGACAATATGAGAGATACGGGAAAAGCATCTGTTTCAGATATAAACGAATTGGCTAAAAATGGTATTTATGTCTGGGAGGAAATACAAAATCAATTAGGTTTGACAGATGAACAATTAAAAAATATTGGTAGGTCAGGAATTGATGTCAATAAAATAATAAAAGCTGTGTCAGATGCTGTTAAAAAAACTGCCTCATCACAGGATGTCCAAATAAGTAAGACACAAACAGCATTAGGAAATCTTAAAAACACTTTTGAAGATTTTAAGAAATTATTTTTCGGAGCTTTAATAGGAGAAACTATATTCAGTAGAATAATAAATTGGTTGGATACAATAATATTAAAAATAAATGCAATATTATCTCAGACTGAGGCTGTTAAAAACTCGCAATATTCTAAAAATATGTTTTATGGCATGGATAGCAAAGACGCCGAAAAATATTATAAAAGCTCTTATGAATATATTAATAAATATTTAGAAAAATTTATATTAGAAATAAATAGCAAATTGGCTTTTTTTTCTAAAAATTTTGTAAATACTTTAAGCAGTGTTTATAAAGTTAAATTAATTGGTGGATTAAGTGATTTTAACGAAGATATAAAGAAAAAAATTATAGAACTTTCAAAAGAAACAGGAAACAATACAAAACTATTAAGTGAAAAATTGTTTGATTATATCTACGAAATGATAAAATCTACAAATGGAGAAGAAATAGCCAATAGCTTATTTACTGCTATAAACTCGTTTGTAGGAACAGTGATTACGGAATTTACCAAAAAAGATAAAAACTTATTAAATTTAATATACGAAAAACAAAAAGCATTAAGCGATTTACAAAATCAATACGATTTATATAGAGGCAAAAAAGCTAATGCTCCAAAAGTTATGACAGGTGAACCTGCGTCAAGCTCAACAATAAACAATACAATTAAATTGTTTTCAATAATAGATGATTTGTTAAAGGAATTGCAATACAACATAGATAAAGGAATAAAAAACGATTTAGATGGCATTTATAATTTTTTTGAATCTAAAATAACCCCCGATGTAAAAAGTTTATTGAAAAATTTAGGTGAATTTGACGCCGCAATCGAAACAGATGTTGTAAATGCTTTTGATTCAATAAAAAACACATTAATAGATGAAATGAATGTATATTCAGTATTATTAGACGAACAAGGCGATGTAATAAAAAAATATGAATATATTATGTCTGTTCAATATAAATTAGCAGAGATTGAACAATTAAAGCAAGAGTATATATTAAAAAATCTTGAAATGCAGTTAAAAACCGCTGTTGATATTGCTAAAAAACAAGCAGAAATTAATAAAAATAATAAATTTTATCAAACATTATTATCTATGTCAGATTTTTTTGATGAAGTTCAACAAAAAATAAAGGTCGTTAGTGCAACAACAGGACAAACACTTGAAGAAATAGTCGATACAGGATTACCAAAAATAAAAGACAGCATATTAAACACTATGAGATATTTTTATAACACTTTTTCAAATATATTTGAAGGATTTTTTAGCGGAGACAATATTAGTGCTTTTCAAAGCTGGGGGAATGCTTTAAGTGTAGTAGCAACAGGAGTATTTGATAGTATCTCTGGATTTTTAGATAATCTTGTAAAAAATTTTGGAAACTTAATGCTCGGTTCTTTGTTTTCTGCATTATCACAGGTTCAGGGAATACAGGCATTACTCGACCCATTATCATATATATTGCAAGTTATAGCGAGCTATATATTACCAACCTTAAATGATTTATTAACACCGATTATCGGTGCTATAACTACACTTGCAATATTGCTTGCACAAGCTATACTTCCATTGCTAAATGGGTTGATGCCGTTTATACAGATTTTAGCTCAATATCTCGCAAATATATTAACATTATTACAACCTTTAATAATAGCGTGGTCTCTTATAGGAAATGTATTGTTGCAAGCATTATTATACCCTTTAACAGCTATTTTACAGGTATTGTCGCCTATAATCACCGCATTAATTCCTGTGTTTAAGTTTTTTGCAAAAATATTATATTGGGTAGGATTTATTATTAATGGAGTAATACAAGCTATTGCTGGAACAATAAATGTTTTTATAGCTGTAATAAATGCCGTATTAAGGGCTTTGGGTAAAAAGACAATACCATTATTAAAAACAGCTCAATATATGAGTTATAGCGATTTTAACGAATCGCTAAACGCTAATACAGGTGTTTCCGTGTCTGATTTAGTAAGCAATGCTTATAATCCTGAAAATTCTGTATTGACAAGTTCTTCTGGTTCTGGTGGAGCAAACTACACGACATCTGCTCAAAGACCTATAACTGTAAATGTTAATGTAGAAAATTGGTTCGGAGACGAAACAGCCACAAGAAAACTTGCATTAATAATTAAAAATGAATTTGAAATAATCGGGGTATTATAAATGAAAAATAATACTGATTTAATTAATAAGGCTTTATCTAAAAGTATTTTTAATTATATAATATATTTATATACACCAACAACAAATTGGTTTGATTTTAGCAAATATGTTTACGATGTTAATCTTGATTATACAGACCTCAAAATAGATTTTACGCCTTCAACCGCTACAGCCAAAATATCTTTTTATATGCCAAAAGATGCAAATTTATGTAATTTGATAATAGATGCAGTAAATAACAAAACATTAAAAGCAA
>JAWABG010000065.1:0-7729 GCA_038884715.1 Candidatus Woesearchaeota archaeon
GCTGATCCATTATTAAAAGCTATTACAGGAGTTCCACAAGCCATTGCCTCAATCATAACTAAACCAAATGGCTCACTCCATCTTAATGGTAAAATTAAACATTTAGATTTCGAAACTATATTTAAAACTTCTTTATGAGATATAAAACCTAAATGTTTTATATTTTTATTTAAAAATGGCTTTATATTTTCATTATAAAACCTATTGTCTGTTGAATATCCCAATAATATCAATTTCATACCTGACTTAACCGCAATTTTAACAGCTAAATCAGCCCCTTTCTCTTTATTTAAACGACCAACATAAACTAAATAATCATCTTTTTTTTCACTAAAAGGTATATTTTTTGTTTCAATACCGTGATAAATATTTTTTACATAATTAAGTTTTGGTAAAGCTTTACGTTGAGCTTTACTTATCGAAACATATCTTTGAGATATAGGATTGAGTTTCAATATTTTATTCTTAACGATATCATCAATTGGTGAATGCAATGTTACAACAGTTGGTATATTTACAAAAGGAGCATAAAAAGAACTTCTAGTGTCAAAATGACTATGAATAATATCAAATTCATTATTTTTAGCCATCTGATAAGCTTTAGATATTAATAAATGTTCAAATTCTTTATGATCAATTAAATTAATATCATACATAGATGAAATATCTTTCTTGGTAACACTAACTAATCTGGCAGATGTTTTTGAATTTCCAGAAGCAAATAAAGTTACATCATGACCACGCTTAACAAGCTCTTCTGTGATAATAGAAATTATTGATTCTGGTGCTCCAGAAAAACCTTTTGGTATATTACTAACTCTTGGAGGTATTTTTATTAAATTAGAAGCAAGCATTGCAATTCTTAGCTTTTTCAATTTAAATACTCCTTCCCATATTCTTTGTATACTAAATATTCAAAAACTGCATTTGTCCAAGAAAAACCTTCTTGATTTTTATATCTATCGTAAACATCTCCAGGTGTTCCAGAATCTCCATTATATTTCTCCCAAATATATCCAGTTTTTTTAAAATTATTTATAACTAGCTCAATAAATTCTTTACTAACTTTTTTTGCTAACTTAGTATATTTATAATTATTCAAACCTTCATATAAAATATAAATTAAAGGAGCCCAGACATAAGGCCAATTCCATTGCCTATTTTTAAATCCATAATCTTTATCACAAGCAGCATAACAATAATTTAACTTAAATAATTTTAAAGATTTAATAAGGTCATTTGCTTGTTTTTTACTTGCAAACCTAAAAAACAAAGATACATATCCAGCTAATGATTTAATTTTCTTTTTTTCTTTAAGTTTAAAATTATAGTCATAAAAAAGTTTATCTTTTTTATCCCAACATAAACTATTAATAACAACTTTTCTCTTTTTCGCTACATTATTCCAATTACTTACTTTATTCGGATTTAATATTTTATCAAAATATGCAAAATCTTTTTCATATTTATAAAGATTAATATTAAGATCAATGGGAATTAAATCATGTATATCTTCATCATCAAATCTTGGTGACATATCCCAAGAAGCCTCAGCCCTAGATTTATATTCCCTTGTATGTAATTTATCATCAGGATATTGACAATAAAATCTAGATAAACCATTAGGCATTTTATGATATTTATTCATCCAATATTTTTTATATTCAATTTTTGCATATTTATAAGCTTTACTTAACCATTTTTTATCTTTTTCTAAATTATATACTTCCCTAATCATAGATGTTAAAAATGGAAGTTGAGACCTATCTGACCACTTTTTTTTATTAGCATTTAAAACTTTACCAAAAACATCTATTTGATAAAAACAATTTTCTACAATTCCTTTAATAAGAGGGATATTTTTTTTATTAAGTTTTAAAGCTTGTATTGTAAAAAAACTATCCCAATAGAACATAACATCAAATTTTTTATCATTTGGCACTATATATGGTTTAGGAAGATATAATACATCAGATGGTTTTTTCCCTTTCCTGGGAAAATTATTAGGAGTTTTATAAGTAAATTTAAACCATTTTTTCTCAATATAAGAAATAATATTTTTTAAATCATTATTAGAATAATCAGATTTTTTATTTTTACTCATAAACATTTTTTTATTTTAAAATTTTTTTATATATACTCTCATAAGAATCAGTCATAGCAGATACACTAAACTTTTGCAATGCGTGCTCTCTACATTTTTTTCTATTTATATTATCTAATTTAGAAACCGAATTAATCATGCCAGCTAAATCTTTAACAATATAACCTGTTTTATTATTAATAATTTGCTCTTTAACTGGACCTTTATTAAATGCGATAACTGGAGTACCACAAGCCATTGATTCAACTGTTACTAAACCAAATGGTTCATTCCAATTTATTGGCATTAAAACAGCTTTTGCATTACCCATTAATTTAACTTTTTGTTTTGTATTTAACTCGCCTATATAAATAACATTTTTACCATCTATTTCTGGCTTAATCTTTTCTTCATAATATTTCTTATACTCTTGATTAAACTCATCAACCTTACCACCAAGTATTATTTTATGTCCTGTTTTTTTTGCAGTTTGAATAGCCTCCCATGTACCTTTATCATGACATATTCTACCCAACCAAGCTAAATAACCTTGATGTTTATTAAAAAATTTAAATTCTGAAAAATCTACACCATTATAAGCAGTGCCTATAAAATTTAAGAATTTTAAAGTTTTTTGAGCATTAGATATGCTAACAAAATTTCTATTTCTATATTTATTAAGTAATCTTAATCTATCCTTTTTATCTTTCTCATTTTTACCAGGAAGAACAAAATGAATAGTAAATATCATTGGTTTTTTTATATACTCAGCAAGAGCAAGAGCAATATAATCTTGCCTTGTATTAAAATGCATATGAATAATATCAAAATTATCCTGTTTATCTAAAGCATTAGTTATATGAAGCAATGGATAAAGTCCATTTGTCCAAGGTATTCCATCTCTATAAAGTGCTCTAGGGTATACAGATTCAAGTTTTGCAGAAGTTTTAGAATCTCCTGTAGCAAATAAAGTTACATCATGACCACGCTTAACAAGTTCCTCTGTTAAAAAACTAACTACCCTCTCTGTACCACCATATAGTGGTGGTGGTGTTTTTTCCCAGATTGTTGATATCTGAGCAATTCTCAATTTTTTCATAGAAATTTTACTTATTAACAAATAAATTATATCTAAAAATAAGGTAAAAATCTATTTATTTAAAATATTTTTTAAGTATTGTCCTGTATATGATTTTGCTATTTTTGCCACTTGTTCAGGTGTTCCTTTTGCTACAACCTGTCCACCTTCATCACCACCCTCAGGACCAAGATCAATAATATAATCTGCTGTTTTTATAACATCAAGGTTATGTTCAATAACTAAAACAGTATTACCCTTATCAACTAATCTATTTAAAACAGATAAAAGTTTTTTAACATCATCAAAATGAAGACCTGTTGTTGGCTCATCTAAAATATATAATGTTTTACCTGTAGATTTTCTGGAAAGTTCAGTTGCTAACTTTATTCTTTGAGCTTCTCCTCCGGAAAGTGTAGTTGCCTGTTGCCCTAAATGAATATAACCCAAACCAACATCATTTAATGTACAAAGTTTTTTGTATACTTGAGGAATGTGTTTAAAAAAATCTAAAGCTTGCTCTACTGTAAAATCCAAAATATTGGAAATTGTTTTTCCTTTATAAAGTATTTCTAAAGCTTCTTTATTATATCTTTTGCCTTTACATTCTTCACATGTAACATATACATCTGGTAAAAATTGCATTTCTATTTTTATAACACCGTCACCGCGACAAGTTTCACATCTTCCCCCCTTTACATTAAAACTAAATCTACCTGGTTTATATCCTCTCATTCTAGCCTCTGGAACTTGAGAAAATAAATCTCTAATATCATCAAAAACCTTTGTATAAGTTGCAGGGTTTGATCTTGGAGTTCTTCCTATTGGCGACTGATCAATATTTATTACTTTGTCTAAATTATCAGTACCCTTTATTTCTCTAAATTCACCGGGAATTTCTTGAGCATGATGAAATTTCATTGCAAGATATTTAGCTAATATTTCATTCATTAAAGTAGATTTTCCAGATCCTGAAACTCCTGTTATAGTAGTAAAAGTTCCTAAAGGTATTGTTACATCTATATTTTTCAGATTAAACTCATTAGCACCTAATATATCTAATGTTTTTCCATTACCAGATCTTCTTTTTTTAGGTATTTCTATCTTTTTAATTCCAGAAAGATACTGACCTGTAAGTGATTTTTTATCTTTCATTATTTGCTGTGGAGTACCTTTTGATACAACATACCCTCCATGAATTCCTGCTCCAGGGCCCATATCAATTACATAATCTGATTCTAAAATAGTTTCCTCATCATGTTCTACAACTAAAATAGTATTACCAAGACTTTGAAGATTTTTTAATGTGTCTATTAGTTTTCTATTATCTCTCTGATGAAGACCTATTGATGGTTCATCCAGTACATATAAAACCCCAGTCAAACCGGTGCCAATTTGAGAGGCCAGTCTTATGCGTTGCAGTTCGCCTCCAGATAATGTCTTTGCCGGCCGGGCAATCGTTAGATATGACAAACCAACATTATTAAGAAATTTTAATCTATAAACAATTTCTTTAATAATATTTTTTCCAATTTCTAACTCATAACTGTTAAAAATATAAGGAATTTCATCATTAAAATAATTTATTAATTCCGAGACTGATTTTTCTGCAGTTTCTGTAATATTTTTATTATTTATTGTTATTGATAATATTTCTGGTTTTAATTTTTTTCCAAAACAAGAAGGGCAGACTTCTTCACGCATATACTTCTGAATTTCCATTTGCTGAAAATCGCTGTTACTACTTAAGTAACGGCGTTCAAGTTCTTTTATAATTCCATCGAACTTCTCATATATGACGGTTCTCTTTCCGTAGCGATTTATTCCGGGAACTCTATAGATTTTATTTGTTCCCTTCAAAATAATATCGATACTTTTTTTTGATAGTTGGCCAAAGGGTAAATTTAAATCAACGCCTTCTTCCTGCGCAACTTGTTTTAACAATCGGACATACCATGTTTCATAAAAAAAGAATTTATTAAAAGGTAGTATTGCGCCTTCATTGATGCTTAAAGTTTTATTGATAATCAAATCCGGATCTATCGCATAAATCGTTCCAATCCCCTTACATCTTTCACAGGCGCCAATTGGCGAATTAAATGAAAACATTCTCGGTTCAATTTCTGGTAAAGAAATATTATCCTGAGGGCAGGCAAATTTTTCGGAAAAAAGAAGGTTTTTTACTTCTCCAGTAGAAATAATAATCAGTCCATCAGATAAGGTTAATGCTTGTTCAACAGCACTGACTACTCTAGTTCTAAAATCGGAAAAAAAATTATCATTTTTTAACTCCTTAAAAGTAAGGTATAACTGATCAATGACAATTTCAATTGTATGTTTGTTTGTTTTGATGAGATTTATCTCATCGTTTAGACTGATCTCTTTTCCGTCAATTCTAACCGTCACAAAACCTTTGGCTCTGATATTATTAAAAAGTTCGTTAAATTCACCTTTTTTTTCACGGACAACCGGAGAATAAATAAGCAACTTATGAGGTTTTATTTTATCTTCTTTTACTTCATCAGAAATTATTTTAATTATTTTATCAGTTATTTCATCGACAGACATTTTGGTGATTTCCCTTCCGCATTTAGGACAGTGCGGATGTCCTACCTTGGCAAAAAGCAATCTTAAATAGTCATAAATTTCCGTAATTGTTCCCACAGTTGACCGGGGATTATGGGTGGTTGTTTTTTGATCAATAGATATTGAAGGAGACAATCCATCAATAGAATCAACATCCGGTTTATCCATTATTCCAAGAAACTGGCGGGCATAGGCCGATAGAGATTCAACATAGCGTCTTTGGCCTTCGGCATAAATGGTATCAAATGCCAATGACGATTTTCCTGATCCTGATATTCCTGTAATCACAATAAATTTATTTTTGGGAATATCTAGATTGATATTTTTAAGATTATGCTGACGGGCTCCTCTAATTTTAATGGAATCATTATTCATACAATATAATTAACTTTAGAAACTTTACAAACTTTATAAACTTTTCAACTCCCTTATTTTATCTCTTATTCTAATTGCCATTTCAAAATTCAATTCTTCTGCCTGCTGCCGCATCTCTTTTTCAAGTTTTTTAAGTATCTTTTTTTTATCATACGGAGTCATTGATTTTTTGTTGATTTTATCAAAGTAATCAATAAGATGAGATTGGTTTTTAATTTTTTCCTGGAAAATTGAGCTTGCCGAATCAAAATCAATTATTTTTTTTCTGACCGGTTTATAAATATTTTTTGGAGTAATTTTGTTTTTTTTATTGTATTTTATCTGATAACTTCTTCGTCGATTTATCTCACTTACCGCCTCTTTCATCGATTGTGTCACCGTATCGGCATACATAATAATTTTACCGGCGATGTTTCGCGAAGCTCTACCCATTGTTTGGATAAGTGAGGTTTTTGACCGTAAAAAACCCTCTTTATCCGCATCCAGTATTGCCACCAATGATACTTCCGGCAAATCCAAACCTTCTCTTAAAAGATTAACACCGATTAATACATCAAATGTATTTTTTCTTAAGTTGTCCAGTATATCCGAGCGTTCCAAGGTTTTAATATCAGAATGAAGATAGGCCGATCTTATTTTCCTTTCTTTAAGATAATCGGATAAGTCTTCAGCGTTTTTTTTAGTCAAGGCAGTGACCAAAATTTTTTCTTTGTTCTTGATCCTTTTGATAATTTCGGTAATTAAATCCTCAATTTCTGATTTCGCCGGCCTGATTTCTATTTCAGGATCAATAATACCCGTTGGCCTGATTAACTGCTCAACAATTCCCTCATATTCTATTTCTGTATTTTGAATTGTAATTTTAACTTTTGACTTTTGACTTTTGCTTTTGTTTATCTCCCATTCATCCGGTGTCGCGGAAAAATAAACAAGATAACGCGGTATCTGATAAAACTCATCGAATTTTAAGGGGCGGTTGTCAAAAGCGGCCTTTAATCTAAAACCATAATCAATTAGGATTTTTTTTCTTGAGTAATCTCCGTTAAACATTCCTCTTAACTGAGGGATAGTCATGTGAGACTCATCAATAAAAACAAGAAAATTTGAATTATATGCCTCCTTAAAATAATCAAGCAGGCTATGCGGCGGGTCGCCGGGTTTCCGGCCGTCAAAATAACGAGAGTAATTCTCAATTCCGTTTACATATCCGACTTCTTTTATCATTTCAAGATCATAGTTGACTCTTTTTAAGAGTCTTTCTGCTTCTTGCAACTTTTTTTTACTTAATAATTCCTGATATTCTTTTTCCAGATCTTCCCGTATTTTTTGTTCGGTTCTCTTAAATACCTCGGATTCTGTAAGATAATGTTTAGCCGGATAAATAACCAAATTTCTAATTTCAAATTTCAAATTACTAATTTCTTTTCCGGTAAGCGGTTCAATTTTTTTAATTTCAGAAATAATATTATTATCAATTATAATTCTATACCCATAATCTTCATAGGCCGGATAAATATCAACGTAATTACCTCGCATTCTAAATGTTCCTCGCCTAAACTCAAATTCACTTCTCTCATACAAAAGCTGAACCAGCCTTCTTGAAACAG
>JAWABG010000066.1:0-7701 GCA_038884715.1 Candidatus Woesearchaeota archaeon
GGATAACTAGTAGGTAAAACAGAAATTGTTTGTATAACCCCTTCTTTACCAATAGATAATACGGAAAGATCATCTTGCGAGCGAATTATTATTTCTGATAAGTTAGAAACGTGAAAATAACCTAATTCACATTCCATATAAATTGCACCTACTTGTTCAACCATTCCATAAAAATTATATACTTTTCTTATACCTAAAAATTCTTCAATATTTTCTTTAAAGATTTCATCTGAAATATTTAAACTTTCAAGTTTTTTCCATCCACCACTATGAATAAGAATTCCTTCAGGTATTTCTAAATACAATTTTTCTTTTTTTAATTTTTCTATTAAATATTGCCAAATCATAAATGTAAAGCCAAAAAATAGAATTCGTTTGCCTTTGTTTTTATTGACAAAATCTTTAAGTAAATTCACATCAATATTCATTTTATCATCCAAAATATAACTGTGATTTCGTCCAAAATTTGAAAGACCTAATATACCAGCTGCCCTTGCGCTAAATTCGTTTTTATTCCTTAATGTTGATTTTGTATCAACGACAACCATAGGTAATCTTTGATTACCAATGAATGATGTTATTATAGAAGTTAAAGCTTTTGTTTGGTGTGAAGCCGTAGTTGTATCTAAATATATTTTAGACACATTTTGTGAAGTAGTTCCACTTGAATATAAAATTTTATAAATTTCCTCATCTTTAATACTTTTTAATGTCAAGTTCTTGAATAATCTGACAGGTAAAAATGGTAAATCTGCAAAACTCTTGACACTTTCCTTAGAGAAATTTAACGACAAAAGTATATTATTAAATTTTTCACATCTCTTTTGATGAAATTCCAATTTTTCAATAATTAAAGGCAAAAAATATTTGTCTTTTTTTTCTTTATCTAAAGTATACTGAGGAAAATTAAATAACTCTTCTAAACTCATACTTAAAATAATTCCATAATCTTTTCGTAATCTTTTTTACCATTATCTTTCAATGGAATTATGGAATGATTTTTATAACTAAAGACACTATGATGAATATTTATTTTCTTTGAGACAAAATTAATAACAGAGCCACTGTTAAAATTACCCTCTCCAAGTATAAAAATTTTATCATCAATTCCAGTAACGGCAAAAGGATGTTTGAATTCATTTTCTAAAATTCTTTCTAACTCATCAAGACTTATTCTGTTTCCAAATACCTTCAAAAATCTTTTTATTCTACCAGTAACATAGAAAAAACCATCTTCATCAAATTTCCCCAAATCACCAGTTTTTAATACTCCACACATTTCGTCTCCTAAAGCTAATGATTGTCTATTTACAGCATATCCAAGCATAACGTTTTTACCTTCATAGACAATTTCACCCACAATATTAGAAGTTGTAATTTCATTATTATTATCAAAAATTTTTAACTTTCCACCCGGAATAGGAATACCAATTGAATCTATTTTTTCAGCTAATTTTTCAAATGGAACATATGATATTCTTGCTGTTGCTTCTGTCTGTCCATACATGACGATAAATTTCTTATTATTTTTTTGCGCATATTCTAAAAAATATTTTTTTGTTTCTGTATTTAAATGACCTCCAGCTTGAGTGAAATATTTTAAGCTTTTTAATTCAAAAATTGGAAATTTAAGCTTTTGTAAAATCTGGTAAGTATATGGAACGCCCGCGAAAGATGAACATTTATATTTGTTAAATATCTCCCAAAAATCTTTTTGAATAACAGATTTATCAGTAAAAACTATTGTTGCACCAACAAGTAGATGAGTATTGATAACTGATAAACCAAAAGAATAATTAAATGGTAAAGAAGTTATGACTATTTCATCATCTCTTAAATTAAGATATTCTACTATTGATTGAGCATTGGATTGTAAATTTTCACTTATAAGTTTAACAAATTTTGCTGAACCAGTTGAACCAGATGTTGAGAGGAGTAACTTTAAGTCCTTGAAAATATCATCTTCTTCGACATGAAAAACACTAATTAAATAATATAAAATCTTATCATATCTATGCTCTTCTATTTTACCAATAATAATATTAGTTTTTTTTGATGTTAATATAAAATTTACTTTATAATCATTTATGATTGAATGCAATAATTCTGGATCCAAATTAAAATCTAATAACATAACTGCGTGATTACTCTTTAATGCTGCTAAATAAATCATTAGAGTGACAGCTGAATTATCAGTTAAAACTAATATTAGGCTTTTAGGATATCTATTTAATTTTTCACACAATTCATCCACATAATACGATAATTCGTTATAACTAAATTCCAAACCAAAATTTGTGTCAATTATAGAAATTTTATTTGATTTTATCTTTTCAATTTCCCAAAAACTCATATTAACATTCCTCCGTCCACCCCTAATACTTGTCCTGTAATATAATCTGAATAATCAGAGGCAAAGAATAATGCTGCATTTGCAATATCTTCAGGTTTACCTATTCTACCCATCTTGATATTTGAAATAATTTGATTGTATTTTTCATTTGGGATATTTTTAATCATATCCGTATCAATAAAACCCGGTGCAATTGCATTAACTCTTATTTTATTTGAAGCTAATTCTTTTGCAGCTGAATATGTTAATCCTATAATAGCGGCTTTACTTGCTCCATAAACTGTTTGCCCACTATTTCCTACACGTCCAATAATCGAAGTAACATTTATTACACTACCTGAGTTGTTTCGTTTCATCAATTTGGTAGCATATTGTAAATTGTACATTGCCCCATAGACATTAACAGACATTATTTTATTGATTAGCTCTTGAGTTATGGTTCCAATTAAAGCATCTTCTAAAATCCCTGCATTATTAACTAGAACATCTAATTTTTTGAACTTTGAAAAAATTTTATTGTAACATTCTTTAACTTGATTTAAGTCAGATATATCGCATAATATGGCTTGATGTTCTTTATAGGATATATTTTTTAATTCATTGAATCTTTCCAATAGTAATTCATTATTTCTACCATTTATAATAACAATCGCTCCGTGCCTAGCAAAAGTTTGTGCAATACTCCATCCGATACCACGTGTGCTGCCTGTTATAAAACAAATTTTATTCTCAAGCATCAATTTCTATCCCATATTTCTTTAAAATTTCTTTAGCTTTTGCAAATGAACTCATTGCTATCACATCTTCTGTATCAATCATAATATCAAATGCTTCTTCTATAGAAGAAATGATTGCCATATGAGCTACAGAATCCCAGCCTTTTGAGCTATATTCTAAACTATCATTTACTTCTTCTGGTTTTATCATTAAAACCTCTGCAAAACATTGGATAAGTTTTTCCATAACTTTTTTCTCCTATTTTATTGATATAATGCTATCATTTTGATTAACGCAATCTCCAAATGTAGATTAACACAAGATTTAATACATAAATTTCCATTGGGAACGATTACCTGAATATCTTTAAAACTTAGTCTAAATCAGCTTAAATAATACGACATATTTTCACTTATTTTTATCTAGCAATTTTTTTTTAGGACACTTTATTCTTTAATAAAATTCCAAGAACATTGTATATAAATAATAGTCCTATCTAATTAGTTTTCATACAACTTAATCTAGCCTATTAAATCTAATTCCATATGTTGATGTAAAATTAACAAATTCCTCACCTATATTAGATTTACCAATTCTTTCTTTTGTTTTCAAATTAATTATCATTCTAAATGAATAATTAAAATTTTCAGTGATATTAATGTTATCCAAAATTAGTAAGTTATCTTCTAAATTTGATTTATATGAGTTCATAGATGTAGAGTAATAAATTTCATAACATTTTTTATCTTTACGAAACGTAAATATTTTGTCTGATGGTTCAATTTCTTTTACGTATATATTAAAACCATTATAACTCATAAATGAAATAAAATCAGAGAAAATATTCTTAATTATTTCTAATTTTCTTTTATCACTTAATACAAAAGGAATTTTATAAGTAATAATTTTAGCTGGCATTCCCGCTGCTAAACATTTTGAAGGTATGTTTGTAGTTACTACTGAATTGGCACTAATAATAACATCATCACCAATGTTTACACCAGGTAATATGAAAGTTCTCCAAGCAATCCATACTCTATTACCAATACTGATAGAAGCAAAATTTACTGGAAAACCATCAATTTGAGATAACCAAGAACTATGAGTAAATAGTAAGCAATGGCCACCTATTCCACAATCATCACCTAAAATTATTGATTTAGTTGGATTTATAAATGAATATTCCATTATCAATCCTCGTTTACCAATTTTAAAGTGTGAATCAGGGGTTCTAATACCACCAATAATTACTTTTTCATTAATTCTAGTATCCTCACCTAATTCAACTATTTCTGTATCAATAAAATTAAATGAACCAATTCTAACAAACCTGCATACTCTAATTTTGTTTACACGTATTATAGTCAGGATACCAATTGAAACATTATTACCAACATTTACATTTTGTCCTAATACACAATTTTTACCAATTTTTGCACCTGATTGTATATGGGAAAAATGCCAGATTTTAGTTCCTTCGCCAATTTCGACATTATCGTCCACTACAGCGTATTGATTTACGTAATATTTTTTTTCATTGCTCATTTTTTCTCTCCTGGTTGTGTGATAAAAAATAAAAAATTATTTTCAACTAATTCTTTAATGAATTAATTGAGACTAATAGTAAATTTAATAATAAAATTATAGTTTCACATTGAGCTGGTCGAAATTTGTATTTTCTTAAAGAACGAAATCTTTTAATTTCTTAAAAAGTTGGGACAAAAACGATAAAATAATTTTTCAAAAGCATCGAATTATTCTGATACATAAATTGAATTTAAGTTCTATTTTTTAATAGATAATGTAATTCCGTTGGATATTCTTTTACTTTATCATTTCTAATCTTATATACTAGCTCAATTGATGGCCTATCTTCTTCAATTCCAAATCCTCTCTCAGCTAAAATCTCTTCATAAACTCTTGTATGCAATTCAGTAAATCCTTCTGAAAATTGTATCTCTTTATCATCATACATTATACTTCTGAAAGTTGTTTTATTTTTTCTAACTGCTTCTTCCGGTAAATCTTCTCTATTCAAAGATAGATACCACAAGACTTCAGCGTTCTCTAAATCGATAAATCCTGACATCCTTCTGTTTTCTTTAAGATGTACCTCACTGTTTCTAACATTACCAAAAAGCCAAATTATTAAATCAAAAAAATGTACTCCAATATTAGTAGCTATTCCACCTGATTTTTGCAAATCTCCTTTCCACGAAAAATCGTACCACGACCCGCGTGATGTAATATAAGTTAAATCAACTTTATATTTTTTACCACTTTTCTCTTCTTTTAATTTCTCTTTCAACTTTATCAAATCCTGATGTACCCTTAATTGTAAAATTGTATACACCTTTTTACCAAATTCATTTTCCAGTAATGATAATGCATCAAGATTCCAGGGATTTAAAACAAGTGGCTTTTCACAAATAGCATCTGCACCTAATCTTAAAGCTAATCTTATATGTGCATCATGGAGATGATTTGGAGTACAAATTGATAAATAATCTAAATGCCCGCCATTCCTTCTATACTTTTCTAAATGTCTATCAAATCTTTCGAATTCTCTGAAGTAATCAGCTTCAGGAAAATATCTGTCAATAATTCCAACGGCATCATGCGGATCACACACCGCTATTAAATTATTGCCAGTATCTTTAATTGCTTGCAAATGTCTTGGGGCAATATAACCAGCTACACCTGTTAGAGCAAAGTTTTTCACTTTTTACCTCTTATTAAAATAAAATAATTCTTTAAAATTTACTTTAGAAGTAAATTAGTTAAATACTCAATAATTAGTTTGGTAAAATAAATAATAAATAAAATATCCTGAACCTAAAATTACTTGAAAAAAAAACCATAAATTTAATAGGTGCTTAGACTTTATCTGAAAACTTGAATATAATATTAAAAGCACAACTAATGGTAGTAAGTGCCTCTCAGCAAGTAGTTCATTAAACATAAATCCAACAATTATTAAAATCAAGATAAGCGATAAAATAAAATCCTTTTGTGTAACCATTTTGTTAATCAAATCATATACTCCATATAATCCAATTGATACCAGAAAAAATCTTACTAAAAAACTTAAAACATAGTTAAAATTTTCTATAATATGTATAAAATGAAAAGTATAACCTGTTATTTTTTCATAACCACCCTTTATTGAAAATTCAGGGTAAAGAAATGTGTTTAATAAAAAGGATACAGCCAAAAAAATTGCAAAAACTTTTTTATCTAAGTTTTTTATAACACTTAAAAAATAAAAAAATAAGATGCTCCCACTAATTAAAAATATAGATGTAAATTTTGTGAAATCAAGATTTATCTGATGAAAAGTATAATTAGGATGAGTTAAACCATTCCAAATAATAAAAATTGGAAGAGTTAGTAATAAAGAAGTCACTATAAAAATAAAACTTTTTAAGACTTTACTTTTAATATCACTTTCATCAAAAAATATAATATGTAACAAAATAGCTGGTATTAAAACTAAATAAAATTGTTGTGATAAAATTGCTGCTGCAACCGATAAACCGACCCAAAACCATTTCAATATAGTTTCACTTTGAATTTTAACTACATATAAAGTAATAAAAAAGAAAAGCAGTCCATAAATAGACAAATAATAAGTAAAAGCCGGTTTAAGAAAGTATGGGTAAAAAAATACTACTCCAAGATGAATAAAATTATTTTCGTTATGAATATATTTAGTGAAATAACTAATTACTAGTAAACATAATAAAGCAATTAAACTATTAAAAGCTCTTAGACTTTTTATATCAGGAGCCTTACCAGATATTTTGTATGGTACTAAAGAAAGTAAATATGGAAGAGGAGTGTTTGCAGCCTTATAATTATCTGATTTTAGTGTCTTAATAAGTCCGTCATTATAAATAGCTAAAACTGTAGGATAATGATTATAATATTCGTCAATTTTGAATTTATCGTGAAGTTGAGATAACAACAAAAAAACAGAAAAACATACTATTATAAAAAAAGTATTTTCAAGAATAAATTTTAGTAAATTAAATAGTACCTGAGTCGACAAATATATTTTGACCCGTTATTGATTCTGATTTATTAGATAATAGAAATAATGTAGTTTCTGCAACTGATTTTATACTTGTAGCTTTTTTTAAAGCGGTTCTTTGATAGATTCTTTCTTTCTGTTCAGTATTTAATTTTGAACTCATATCTGTTTCCATAAATCCAGCAATAACACAATTTGACCTTATTCCTTTTTCTCCCCATTCCCTTGCAATGTTTTTTGATAAAGCTTCAATTGCTCCTTTAGAAGCTGCATACATACTTAATCCCTTATAACCATTATGAACACTAATTGATGAAATATGAACTATGGAACCTTTAATATTATTAAAAAGCATATTACGTATAATATACTTTGTTAATAAAACAGGGCCGAAAAAATTTATGTCAAATGATTTCTTTAATACATTATAATTTGCATTTGTAATGATATCATCGTATGCATAAACAGGATTATTAACAAATCCATAAAATGGCTTAATTAATTTGTTTAATTTTTCAGTTAAGTTCTTTAAGTTTTTAACATTCTGTCAATTGTAATTATAAATTAATCTCTATCACTATTTTGATTTTATAATTCA
>JAWABG010000067.1:0-7628 GCA_038884715.1 Candidatus Woesearchaeota archaeon
GATCTAGTTGTTTATATTCCAGAAGCTGCTGTTATACCAGAATGGATTTTAAAACAATATAATTTCTGGAATGAAAAAGAAAATAAGGGTATTTTTGCGGGGCAAAAGGGTAATCGTGTAAAATCAATTAAGCTTAGAGGTGAACTAAGTACTGGAATAATTTTACCAACTCAAATAGAATTTATTAGTAAAAAAAATTATATTAAGAATAATCTTAATAATGAGGTATTATTTTGTGATGAAGGAGATGATGTTGCAGAATTTTTAGGTATTACTAAATATGAACCACCTATTCCCGTTCATATGGCAGGAGAAATTTTTAATGCTGGTTCTCATCTTACTATTCATTATGACATTGAAAATTTTAAGTCATTTCCAGATATTTTACAAGAGGGTGAAGAAGTTGTTATTACAGAAAAACTTCATGGTTCATGGTGTGGTATAATTATTGTCCCAGAAAAAGATGGGACGTCAGATATGTTTAATGGCCGTATTCTTGTTTGTAGTAAAGGTCTAGGCGCTCAAGGTTTATGCTTTAAAGCAAATGAACAAAATGAAACTAATGTTTATATTCGTGTTCTAAAGCATTTAAATATATTTGATAAACTATTACATCTATTCAATGATACTACGGTTCCAATTTTTGTTCTTGGAGAAGTTTATGGACCTGGAGTTCAAGATTTATCATATGGAAATGAGTTATCTTTCCGGATTTTTGATATTGGGGCTGGTTATAGAGGTAGCCAAATATATTGGGATCATGAACTTATGACAAACACTGCAAATCTTCTTGGTATTCAGACTGTACCTTTAATTTATAAAGGTTCATTTTCAAAAAAGAAAATGCTTGAACTAACATCAGGAAAAGAGACTGTATCTGGTAAAAATTTACATATGCGCGAAGGTATTGTTATTAAACCAATAAAAGAGCGTAATGATGAAAAACTTGGTCGTGTAATTTTGAAGAGTGTTAGTGCAGAATACTTAACACGCAAAGGCGGAACTGAATATAATTAAAGAAATATTATATCTTATAATGAAATGCCCACTATGTTATAGAGAATTAGGTGATATAAATATTGATGAACACCATTTAATTCCAAAAATGTTTAAAGGTAAAAATGCAGAAAAAATTCATAAGGTGTGTCATCAAAAAATTCATGCAACATTCTCTGAAAGAGAACTTTTAAATTATTATCATACATGGGAGAGACTTAGAGAGCATTCTGAAATTAAGAAATTTATCAAATGGGTATCTAAGAAAGATATTTCATTTTATGACATATCTAAAGATACTAATGATAGAAACAAAAAACGAAAAAGATAATTTTTTATTTAAATAAAGGAATTTTACAATGTCAAAAATTTTAGCACTTAAATTAGTAACAGGAGAAGAAATTATCGGCAAAACTGATTTTTCTAATTTTACATCTGTTAATTCTATTCTTATAGATAGTACATTACTTAAAATATCAAATATTCGGCGAGTTGAAATTAGTGGACATGGCGGTCAAGTTGGTTTAACTTTAGTTCCATTTATGTTTACTAATATGGATGGAACAGTTTTTATTCAAACTCATAATATTGTAGCAATTAATTCAGATGTCCCAAAACAATTAGAAGATGCATATTTAGAACATACTAGTGGATTGGTAATGGCAAACCATTCTTAAATCAGTAAAATATATAAATATCATGTGGGATAACATGTGTTATCCCATTTTTATTATAAATATATGATAAAATTAATATGATATAAATTTATGGATAATGAACTTTGTACCTCATCAAAAATTATAGAAGATGAAATACTTAAAGCACACATTAAGAATCAAGAGCTATTAGATATTTCCTGTGATTGGTATTGGGAACAAGATGAACAATTTAATTTTACTTGTATTACTGATAAATTTTTTCTTATAACAGGATGTGATTCTAAAGATTTTTTAAATAAAAAACTTTGGGAAATAGAATCATTTTCTACAGAAACGCCAGAAATATTATCTGAACTTCAAGCTAATATTAATAAACATTTGCCATTTCAAGGTTTTATTTGTTCATTTAAAAATAAACATGGAAATATATATTGGTTTGAGCTTAATGGAATTTCTGTTACTGATGATAATGGTATTTTTATTGGATATAGGGGAACAGGAAAAAATATAACTATATATAGAGAGTTAACACAAAAGTTATTAGATAATGAAAAAAGATTAAGTTATGCATTAACTGCATTTGAACACAGTACACATGGTATAATGATATGTGATGATGATTTAAAAATAACGTTTGTTAATCCGACATTTTGTAGTATTACTGGATATTCAGCAAATGAAATTATAGGAAAATCACCTAATGTTTTATCTTCTGGAATTCATAAAAAAGAATTTTATTCTAAAATGTGGGATACCATATTAAAAATGGGTATGTGGAAAGGTGAAGTATGGAATAAAAGAAAAACCGGTGAGATATATCCAGAAAGATTAATTATATCTACAGTAAAAGATGATGGTGAAATTGTTGGGTATATTGGTGAATTTTCAGATATTACTGATATAAAAATGAAAGAAGAAAAAATAAATTTCTTAGCTCATCATGATATATTAACGGGGCTTGGAAATAGAGAATTATTGAATGTTAAAATCAATGAACTTATTCATGATGCAAGAAATAACACTAAACAAATTGCCATTTTTTATTTAGATTTAGATAGATTTAAATTTATTAATGATACATATGGACACACGGCAGGAGATATTCTTTTAAAACATGTATCAAAAATTCTTAAAAGTACTGTTAGAGAACAAGATATTGTTGCTCGATTAGGTGGAGATGAATTTGTTATTGTAATCCCATGTATAACAGATTTAAAATATGTTGAACAAATAGCATTAAAAATTCTTAATAAGTTAGAAGAACCAATTGAACTTAATGGTGGCACTAAAAAAGTTAATATCTCAACATCTATAGGAATTAGTATATATCCATCAGATGCGACAAATATTAACGAATTATTAGAACGGGCTGACGCTGCTATGTATCACGCGAAAGAACGAGGAAGAAATAATTTTCAGTTTTATAGAGATGAAATTGACGCAAAAATTGATTACAGAGTTAAAATAGAAAATGGTATTAGAAGAGCTTTTGGTTATGATGAATTATGTTTATATTATCAACCGATTATGTCTGTTGAAAATGATGAAATCGTAGGAGTAGAAGCATTAATAAGATGGAATAATAAACGTCATGGAGAAATAATAACACCAGATACATTTATTCATATAGTTGAAGATGCTGGCATGATACATAAAATAACAGATTTTATTATTAATCGTTGTATACGAGATATGAAATTAATAGAAAAACACATTAACATTAATAATATATATTTTTCTATTAATTTATCTAGTAAAGATTTAAATATGTTTACAACAAACAAAATAAGAGAAAAGATGTTAGAAAATAATATTGATCCAAATTTATTATGTATAGAAATAACTGAATCTTCTTTAATTAACAATTTAGAATCAGCATCTAAAGATATAGAAAATATCAAAAAATTAGGAATAAAAATAGCACTAGATGATTTTGGTACAGGTTATTCAAGTTTACATTATCTGTCAAAATTCAAAATAGATATTTTAAAAATAGATAAATCATTTATAGATAATTTATTAACTAATGATAAATCTGAAAATATTATAATGATGGTTAAAAATTTAGCTGGAAGTTTGAATATTCAGGTAACTGCAGAGGGAGTAGAAACCATAGAACAACTTAATAAACTTAAAGAAATAGGATGTCATTGTTATCAAGGCTATTTAGCCTCTAAGCCATTGAAATTAGAGGATTTAGTAGCATTTATTAAAACTAATCATAATGATAGATTTTTATAAATATATTGATTGAGTTAAATTTAAAAATTAATTAAAGGGGATTTTATATGTTCATATTATTAAACGAATTAGAAGATATTAAACAAATTTCTGTTTTAGAGGAATCTATTAAGTTATGTGAAGATATTGGTAAATTTTTACAACCATTAATTGCTAAAATTTCTAATGCAGTAGAATATAATAAGAATCCATTTGAAGGAAATGGAGCCCTCAATAAAGAAGAAACGGCATCTATTCTTACTGGTCTTCAAACCTTATCTAATCCTGATGAACGTGCTGCACATGACGTTTTAGGATCAGATCAAAAATTTTATATTTTTCTAAAAGCATTAGGTGAAAAAGGTGATATTAATGGAGATAAAGCTGAAAAACATCTTAAAAACTTTTATCAAAAAGATGCAGCATATAAAACATATTTTAATGATTATTTAAAAAAGTTATCTATGCTTGAAAAGCCAGTTAAAGATGAAAATGATAAAAAAATAAGAGAAAAATTTTCTTCAGACATAAAGAAATTATCACATAATTTACAGTTACAAATGAATAAGTTAAAAACAACTTTAGCATCAAAACAAATTGATAAAAGAACAGATAAAGTTCCAGCATAAAATAAGAAAGATTTACTTTTGTCTTAAAATTTGATATAATTAATATAGATAAATTATAAGAGAAATCAGATTATGTCTAAAAGAATTGATGATAGTGAACTAGAGAGTCTTTATCTTACCGAAGAGAATCAACGGGAACTTTTAGAATTATCACAAAATCCATGGAAACTTTTCATTGAAAATATGAAATCTGATTGGTATTTCTTTTGCCACACTGGAACCGCTGCTAAATTAAAAATGCGATTCAATCAGTTTCTATATTTAATAGGTATCAAGAAAGAATGGGTTACTGAAAAAGATTATCCAGAAATTAATTGGGATATTACCAAATAATTTTTGAAAGAATTTTGTTTATACAATCTTCTTCACCAAATTTCACAATTAAATCAGCATCATCCCAAGTATAAATAGGAGTGATCCAATCACTCCTATTTTCATTTTGTTTTTTCTTGATGTTATTGTTGTTAATAACTAAAACTTTAAAATCTGTAGATGTTAACATTTCATTTCGAATGTCTTTAAATGGGGCCTGAAGAGCGACTATAGGAAATATACCTAATGATTCTATATTTTTAGCTATGTTTAAGCATAACCGCATATTATTACGTCTTCCATCGTCTGAATATCCAAAATTGTAAACATGTTCACGTATAATGTCAGCGTCAATGACGCACGAGTTTGGAATTATAAAAGAAAGTTTTTTTGCGAGAGTTGTTTTACCAGCTCCGCATTCACCCATTAATAAAATCATATTATAATTATAGCTATTTATGGAAAAGTAAATTTAGATATTATATTTTCTTTATTATTGCATAACCAGATTGTGCTGAAGAAAAAGTTAATGTAATTGTATTAGAGTTAGTAAAAGAAAAATCATTTGGTAAAATTGGTTTATAATCACTTCCACCAATATCTACATAAATCTCAAATAAAATATCAATAGAATTAAGATTATGAGATATGATCCATGTAGTACTCGCTGATGCTTGGGTATGTTTATATGTTGAAACAGCTAGTGCTGATAATTCAACCCATTGAGAACCATTATAAAGATATAATTTATTTTCATCTAATCGATAAAAAAGCTCCGCTGCATTAGGGGTATTAGGAAAATCTTCACCGCTAGCGACGGTTAAATTCTTTATATTTGAGCCTTCAGCTACTTCTCCACCATATATTTTCATTATATTTTTCCTGATGATTAAAAATTAACATATAATATTTATTTACTTTTTCATAGAATTATAATATAATTAAAATTAATTAACAATTTAAGATATTGTTAAATATTATCTTTAACAATAAATAAAAATTATTAACCATAAAATATAAGGAAAGAAAAATGAGTATCCCATTAATTTTATCTTTAGATGTAAATGGTACGCCTCACAAATGGATTACCTGGCAAGATGCAGTAACATATGAAGCTAAAGATCTTGTTGCATGGAAAATGGGTGAAATTACATTTACATTTTATGGTGGTAAGAATCGAATGACTGGTGATCAGTCTACGATCACTACTTCTAGTATTATTGCAGTTAAGGGAACTCGTGCTAAGTCAGACAAATGGTTAACTAAAATTCCAGTTCTTTCTAATAAGACTTTATTTAGACGTGACCAAAATATTTGCGCATATTGCGGCAATGAATTTAATGTAGAAAAATTAACACGTGACCATATCATTCCTAAGTCATTAGGTGGTAAGGATATTTGGACAAACGTTGTAACCGCGTGCAAGCCATGTAATCATAGAAAAGGTTCAAAAACGTTAGAACAAACCGGACAGCAACTACTTTATGTTCCATATGTTCCAAATAGAGCTGAACATTTGATTTTGGCAAATAGAAAAATTTTGGGGGATCAAATGGAGTTTTTAAAGCAGTTTTTACCAAAGCACTCAAGGATGTTAGTTAAGATGTAGGTTTGTAAAATCTGAGGAGGGGCTAGAGCCCTCAGATTTGTTTTTATAATAATAAAGAATAAAATATAATAAAATGAAGACATTTTTTACTGCAGATACACACTTCTCTCACAGAAATATAATCAGGTATTGTAATCGTCCATTTAAAGATGAAAAAGAAATGGATGAAACTCTCATAACTAATTGGAATTCAGTGGTTAGATCAGAAGACGTTGTATATCATCTTGGTGATGTGGGTTTTACAAATGAAGATAAATTATACCAAATTCTAAAAAGATTAAACGGTAAAATCCATTTAATTTATGGAAATCATGATAAAATAATTAGAAAATCTAATTTACTTCAGAGTAGATTTGAAAGTACTAATGAACTTAAAAAGGTTTATATACAAGATATGAATCACCCAAAAGGTAGACATGAAATTACGTTATGTCATTACGCGATGCGCGTTTGGGATAAATCTCATCATGGTAGTTTTCATTTATTCGGACACTCTCATGGAAGTCTTTCCGATGATCCAAATTCACTATCCCTTGATGTTGGAGTAGATAATTGGAATTTCAAACCAGTTTCATTTAATGAAATAATTGAAAAGATGAAACAAAAAACTTTTATATCTATAAATTATCATGAGTAATAAATAATAATATAATAATATCTTTTAGGGAGGATATTATGACAGAACAAAATAAAGATATAATAGAAGAAGCTAAAAAGCATCCAACATTAAGAATATTAGGTGGCATTTTTACTTTTGTCGCAGCAGTAATTTCAGGTTTTATTACTATTGATGAACGTTATGCTCATGCTGGAGATATATCAAAATTAGAAACAAGTCAAAAACAACAAATATTATATCTAAAAGATGAAAATGAAAAAGCAATATTAGAAATGAGAAAAAGAGCGATTGAAGATAAAATTTTTGAACTTAATTTAAAAGAAAAACAATCTCAAATAGATAAAGCTTTAATAAAAAGATATGAAGCTGAATCTAAAAATATTGATGAAAAAGTCAATCAATTAGAACAGATTAATAAAACAAGAGCTCTTCAAATATTAAAATAAAATTTTTAAATGTTGTTTATTATTTAGTTTACATATATTATAATAAATTATTATTTATATTTAATTGAAAATTTGAAAATTAACATATTATGTTTATTGGAATAATTTTAGATATTTTATTTCTTGTATTGTGGTGGT
>JAWABG010000068.1:0-5454 GCA_038884715.1 Candidatus Woesearchaeota archaeon
CAAATTTCCATTATAATCGCAATTATTGTTTCATTTTTTGGTTTGTATTTATATCGACCAAAGATAGCGGTTTTCGCATTTATTTTTACACTCCCTCTGATGCATAAAGAGCTTTTTAGCCTTTATCAATGGGATTTGCTTCCTGTTCGTTTTGCAACCGCGGGTATGCTAATTGCCGTTATCTTCGACATTTTTAAAACTATTAAATTAGAAGGATTCCCAAAAACCAAAGAATTTATATCAAAATCTCTATTAACAGATCGACTTATATGGCTATTGTCAACTATACTTTTTATTAAACTCTTTGCATCAGTAGCTGCAAATACTCCTGTAATAACAAATCAATTTATTCTTTTTTTCATTGAAAGTGTTTCGATTTATGTGATTTTAAAATACACTTATTCGAAGCTAAAAATGGATCAATTTCCTCTACATTTGGTGATTATTTATCTGATAATGGCATTATTTGTGATGATATTTGCGGTTGTTCAGATGTATTTGATAAATGCCTATGGAATAAAAATTGGTTCAATTTGGCCAGTACCTAATAATCTTCCAAGGCTTGGATCTTCTTTTTGGGATGTAAATCATTTTGGAGGTTTTTTGGTAACCGTAATCCCCATCTTTTTCATGCTTGTTTTTGGATTAAACAGAGCTTCATATAAAGTTTTGGCATTTTTGGGATTAGGATTTTCTTCTCTTTTACTATTTTTAACTCAATCAAGAAGTTCATGGCTTGGTATAACAGTAGCGATGTTAATAGGTCTAACCTTTTTAATTTCAAGAAGATACTACAAACCAGTTTTGCTCTTTCTAGTGGGTTTAACGTTAATGAGTGGAGTATTTTTTGCATACTTAGATATTAAAGATTTAAGCATCAGGCAAAAAGTCGCCAATTACATGCACTATAGATTAGATTCAACTGATACGCATGTAATGCTATTAGAAGGGGCGATTCAAATTTATTTAAAAGATCCCGTATTAGGAACAGGCCCTGGTAATTTTGATTCTTCTTTTAGACAAACAGAAACATCTGAAAAATACTTTGAGCGTGAACCAAATCTTAAAAATACAGAAATTCCAACGCATAGTGTATGGGGGGAAGTAATTGCAGAAACAGGATATTTAGGTTTTGCAACATACATATTAATGGCAATGTTTTTAATTTTAGCCAGTTTATATACATTTCATAAATCAGAAGATAAATTAAGATCTTATTTAGGATTAGGATTTTTTATATCTTTAATAGGAATTTATGTAACCGGAATATTTTATTCATATAACCTGGAATTTTATTGGTTTGTTGCATTTTTATCGTTTCTAAGTGCAATTTCGTCATTTACATATAAACTTACACTGCTTGAAGTGTTCAAATGGGCATCAAATGTAAAATTTTTGTATATTGCACCGCTTTTAATAATCTCAGGATTCTTTATTTTCATTAATTTAGGAGGGGCAACCCTTTTAGAGTGGGATGAGGCAATTTATGCAAAGGTCGCAAAAAATATAATTATTACGGGTGATTGGTTGAATTTGCATTGGACAAGATTGGATAAATATTGGTTCGAAAAACCACCTTTATATATGTGGCTTACCGCTATAACATTTAAAATTACAGGACCTGATGAATTTGGAGCAAGACTTTGGGCGGCCATTTTTGGAGTAGGCTCAGTAATAATAACTTATTTATTAGGGAAAAATCTATTTAATAAGTTTACAGGCTTTGTTGCGGCACTAATTTTAATTTCGACCGCACATTTTTTGTACTATTCAAGGAATTCTATCTTGGACGTCCCGGTGACCTTTTTTATACTGTCTGCGGTTTTGACATATATTTATGCCAAAACCGCAAATAAACACAGCATAATCTTCTTCATAGTATCTGGAATCTCAATCGGACTAGCTGTCATGACAAAATCAATTGTTGGCTTAATACCATTTGCATTGATTGGGTTAAATGAAATCAGCCAATTCCTAATTGATAAAAAAAGGCCTCCATTTCGTGGTCTAATATCTATTTTTATTTCATCATTAGTATTGTTTTTACCTTGGCATGTTTATGAATATTTACTACATGGTAGTGACTTTTTAAAAACATACTTCTTGGAACATGTTTTTGATAGAAGTACAGAAGGCTTAGGCCATGTTAAACCAATATGGTGGTATTCTGATGTAATTCTATCTTCATTTAGGATATGGGTTGGACCACTTATAGTTGGAATTCCTTATTATATACATAACTTTAAGAAAGATAAAAATCTCAGGTTCGTATTCTTATCTGTACTTTTTATATACGTATTTTTCTCTATACCAAAAGATAAACTTCTTTGGTATATTGTTCCCTTATATCCATTTTTGGCAATCCTAACAGCCAGGTTTATTGAAATATCTGTGAATTTTATATTTAAAAATCTCAATTTAAAAAATTTCTCTGTATCGACTTCTCGAATTCTATTTATAGTTATATTTATACTTTTTGTACCATTTTACATAACGACAATTTGGGATAAAGTGTCATATGAAGATGAAAATAAGGATATCGTAGCTCTCATTAAAATACATAATCAATTATATCCGGTTGCTCAATATCCAGAAATGTATATGCGCTATGCAACGGCTCCATATACTGTAGTACTTTTTTATAGTGATCATGAGCCTAAAGCCACCTCAAAAGAGGAATTACTTGATTTAGTGGATGATGCAAGACCCGATCAATTTTATACATTCCTAATAACAGAAAATAGATTTTATGAAATGAGAGGAAAGCTAAAAGAGGAAGTAAGTATCCCTGCAGATCTTCGTATCAAGGCATCTTCGGGAAGATATGTTATAGCAAGATCATATTCGCAGGTTGAGTTACTACAAGAAGAAATTGTTGCAATTGAGCCTCAAATTAAAAAATTAATTGAGAGTGAATATAAAAACGAAATTAGTGATTTTGAAAAAAGCAAACTTATAGACTTAAAGTCCAGATATAAACAAATAGTTAATTCGTTGCAGGAATTTGGATACCCATATGAAACACCGCTTCAATTTAACTAAGTGGGATTTAATAATATATCTTTTTATATTCTTAATTCCATTAACACATAAAGAAATGTTTAGCGTTTTTGACCAGGATTTAGTTTGGTCAAAGTGGATGATGGCGGGAATATCAACCGTAGGTATATATTTTTTTATTAAATACTATAAGCAATTTAGAAAAGATATTTTTTATATTTTCTTATCATCGGTGCTATTTGGCCAAATCTTTAGCTCATTTGTCTCACTCGATACGACAAGCACAATTAGAATCATTCTATTTCAGGGTGCGGTAACATTTACCTATCCTTTTATTCGAAAGTATACAGATGTTTATGGATTCAAGCATATTTTTAATGCATACCTAGTCAGTTTTTATGCTGTCTTTTTATTTCTGATTTGGCAAATTATTTATCAACATTTATTTGGAAAACTTACAGGAGGTATTTGGCCTGTTCCTGGGTACCCAACTAGATACGGTTCTACTTTTTGGGATGTAAATCATTTCGGGGCATATCTATCATCAATGATATTTATGTTCTTGGGCTGTTTTTTTGCTTTTAAAAAGCAAAAAAACAGAAGATACTACCTAATTGGTGCAGTATTATCCTTTATAGCATTAACCTTTACTGATTCAAGAAGTGCAAGTTTAGGTTTTATCTCAGGTTCACTACTTTTTTGGGGATTCGCATTCAAAGAGCGTATCTATGAAAAATTAAATATCAAAAATAAATACCATAAGTATTTTATAGATAATTCGTGGTTATGGGGAAGCTTAATATTTACAGTTGGTTTTATGTTTGTCATGTGGTTTTTACAAAATGCCATAAATCAGGCGTTTTTTTATAGATCCACTTCATTTTTCTCCCATCTATATTTATTAAAGGCAGGGATGTCCTTAGCAATTAGTAATTTTAGCTCAGGTATTGGAGCTAACGCATTTAATGCATATTTTAAGCAATCAGATTGGTCTTCAGCCTATTATTATATAGATCAAGCCGCTTTGAATTACAAATTACCACTGCATAACTTATGGCTTGAAGTTTTTGTTGAAACAGGAATAATCTCCTTTGTTTTGTTTGTATTAATGTGGATAGTAGGAATCGGTTTTTTACTTAAGCTTTTTAGAAAAAAGAACGATTTTTTAGCATTAGGCTTTGCATCTGCAATCGTCTCCTTTTTAGTTGGAGGATTGTTTTATTCATACAAAGCAGAATTCTTTTGGATATTTATTATTGTGGCATTTGTATATGGGTCAAAAGACCTTGATGATAATGTAATTGTCGAAAAATTTAAGGACGCAAAATATATTTTCTATTATATCTTTGAAAATGATTATCGTTTTAGAAAATCTTTCATGGTAAGTCTTTCTATTCTGTCATTTTTAAGCTTAATGGTATATATTTTTAATCCAATTCTGGTATCTGAAATTAAAGAATATTACTTTAGGTTAAATTATTCGATCGTTCAGGATCCCTTTTTGTACTTTATAAATTTAATGAGATATATATTTGGAAATTATTCTTTTTCAGGAAGAATAATTACTACAATTTTTTTCGTTGGGATTTTTGTATTGCTTATAGGGATATTTGCCAAATTTGTAAAATTTTATAAAGCAACAATTTTATCAGCGATAATGATGAATATATTCTCGATATTTACTCCCTCTACATATGTTAGCTCGTTTTATATCAAAATTTATTTTATGACTATCGTATTATACTTTGTGGTATCTTTAATATTCAGAAATGTTAAAAAACGAAAAATTGATTATCGAATTCTTGCTGATCTTTTACTATTATTTTCTGTCGTTGCTCATGTTTCGATTTATCAATCGATGACTGTTAGAAGCTATGATAAAGATTTGTCTTTTATTGTTGAACTGGCTGCTAATAGAAGTGTATTAAATAACAGTACGATTTGGATAGAAGATGAAAAGGGTAGAGATATATTAAAGTATTATTCTGATCATATCGAAAGTGTTGATAGGTTAAATCTTGCAATAAGATCAGAGCAGATAAAGACTCTTGATGAACTGGATCAAATAAACTTTGATGAGAAAAATGTATTTGTTGTATCGGGTTTAAATAAATATCGTTTAGAAGGTGCAATAAATTATAGTGATATCATTAAGCACAAAAATTACTATATTATTATTGCTGAACCCGTAGGGATGGCGGTATTGGATTTTCAATAATATTTAATTTAGCCAATAATCTTCTTATACTAAATATTGCCTGGCTGTTATAAATATCCCAAAGCCAGAGTTTTGATTTACCGTCAAAAATTGTATGCCATACTCCATCAAAAAATACTAATCCTGCAAAGTGATATATGAAACTGAATATGCCAGTAATATAAAAAATAAATCGCAATACCTTTTTCTTGTAATATTTAGATTCAACGAATGGAATTAGCATAAATACTAGATAA
>JAWABG010000068.1:5464-7619 GCA_038884715.1 Candidatus Woesearchaeota archaeon
TAGCGTGTGTAGAAATATAATTGCAGCAAGTGCCGTATTAACTTTTCTTTTTGAAGGGTTTTGTAATACTTTATAAATTCCGTATAACGCAAAAATTAACACAGGAGTTGTTATAAGAAGTCCTTTACTTGGTGATAGCCATATTCCTATGAAGCCTTCTATTATATTTGCTGTCCATCTGTTATGGTTTCCATAACCGGTATTAAATATGCTGCCATAGGTATAAGTATCGACAGCAACCTCCCAAATTAGTGGGATTGCTGAAAAGGTTAAGTATTTTATTACAGTTTTGGGTTTTCGCGTCTTATAAAATATCAGTACCGCGAAAACCACTAAAGACAAAAGGTTTGTTGGTCTGGCAATGGTTGAAAGTCCAAATGCAAAACCCGATAGGCCAAAAAATCCAAGTAGTGTTGATAGAAGACCTAATCCATTAAATAGTTGGCTTGTACCATGTTGCCATAAACCTTGGCTTGAAATACTTAGGGAATTTGTAGCCAATGCGTAAATCAAAAGCAAAAAGACTCTCTTCTTTTTATCCTCAACTGACTTTTTTAAAATAAACCAAAATATAGCTACTGATAGAGATGTTACAAAAGCTCCGCTTAATCTACTTAAAATCCTAATTCCTTCGATTGATTGATCATATCCCATATATGCAGGCACAATATAAAGAGGAGTTACAATAAATGCCGTAAATGAAGGAAAAAATGAATATACCTTTTGACCGACCAGTTTTAAGTAATATGGGACTAATGTTGGGTCATCAGGATGAGGATAATTGGCCGTTAATAAATCATAATATTCATTCAAATCTAAATTGTGTTCTTTAATAATAGAGAAGGGTAAAACTGCAGTAGAAATAAAATCTTCACTTTGAAGGGGTTGTGGATTCATTCCGGTTTTGTAAACGAGCAAAAAGGATCCAAAATATATTAAGAAAAATGTTAGAAAAACATATGTGAATTCTTTAATAAATGAAGAGGGATTTTGCATATTAATGAGATTATAACTTAAATAAAATAGATGAGACTAATCCAATCTATCAATTAGTGGCGATAAATCAGGAGTCCAAAATTCTAATTTTGTTCCTAAAATTCCTTTATCGTATAGATTTTGTACCGTAATGTTGATGCGTTGAGGATTATTATTTTCTTCAATTGTTACACTCTCAATGTCTTTGTCTTTTCCAGGGATAACGTTATAAATCGTACTAGTATCATTATCATTTTGAATAAAAATCGTAGGTTTATAGATATCATCAGATATATAGCTTTCAAAAATTTGAGTTCCATCTAAATCGGGAAGTTCTATATAAATATCAGTATTATTTGGAATTGTATAAATTCGTTTTGAATTTGCAGGTAATATTAATTTGTATTGATAGATATTTTGTGAATAATCGAGATCATTACACCCTTTTGAATTTAATATTTTATCAGTAAACGAGTATTCAAGATTACCATCTTTAAAATCAATCTGATTAAGCTCAACTACATAAGGGTCAATCGGCTTTAAGCAGTTTTCAACAATATTTACAATTATACTTTCTACATTATTTTCAGAAGATTTTAATATTATTGTTTTTGTTGGTTTGTCTGATTTTATTATATTTGAATAATTCTCATCAGAAATTAGCTTAACAATGGTGCTTCCTGTTTTATTTCTGACTGTTATATAAAAATTATCCTCATTTAAATTAATGCCTTTTATGTCTGTGTTTACGATCTTTTTGAAATTGGGATGATAAATTAAATAATCATTTAAAAATATAGGTGTTCTTTGGTTAATGTCGTGTTTTTGAACAAATGTGAATTTTGATGAGTCGTCTAGATCATAAATTATTGGATTAACAACCAGTTTAGAATCTTCGTTAAAAAGTTTAAATTCAATGAGTTGTATACGATTCTTATTATAATATTTCAAAGTGAAGACTATCATAAAAATTATTATTGCAATAACTAATACGAATATTTTTTGGCTTTTATTAAAAGTTAGAAGTTTAGGAGACGTTCTAAATATAGCGATAATTCCAACTAATATACAAATAATGGCAATATAGTAGGTAAAAGAAACTGAGGTATCTAAAATTGTTAAAGCCAATGCAATAAAACTTAAAATTAAGAATAGGTATTTCGCAAAAGAGGCTTTAATT
>JAWABG010000069.1:0-7583 GCA_038884715.1 Candidatus Woesearchaeota archaeon
TAGATCTGCTGAATATTCATAATTTGAGAAAAAGCCTTTATTTCCAAGGGAAAAGTCTCCATTAAAAATGAATTCTTTTTGACTTGGAGATTGACTTTCAGGCTGGGCATTTGCAAAATTTGCTATACCTATAATAAAAAGAATAGATATAGCATAAACAACAAGTAACTTATCTTTTATTTTGTATCTCATTTTCTTTTTCCAATTATAATATTTTACATAATCTTATGTAAAATAAAGCAATAATTATGCCAATAGAAATTTTCATTATTTTAATATTGAAAGTTGCAAAGATAATTTTTTTTTGACAATAATTGGTAAATTTATTGTAAAAAAGTATAATAAAATCAATCGAATTAAATTTCATAACAATTTAATCATTAGAATTTTATCTTAAATGAAAAACAAAATTTAGTTTAAACTAAAATATATTTACATTTTATACTTCATTATTTAACGTTAATGAGGTAGAATAATGTTTTTGTTAGAAATATTAAAAGAGATTTATTCGTTATTCTTCGAAATGGCTCCTTATATATTACTGGGGCTAATATTTGTTGCTATTCTTAATTTATTTTTTAATAAAGACATGATAGCAAAACAAATAGGTAAGAATAGCATTGGTTCAATTATTAAAGCATCTTTATTTGGAATTCCTCTTCCATTATGTTCTTGTGGTGTAGTCCCATCAACTATATATTTAGCTAAAAACGGTGCTTCGAAAGGATCGGTAATTTCATTTTTGATTTCTACACCACAAACTGGTATAGATAGCATAATAGCAACTTACGGTATATTAGGACCTATTTTTGCTATATTTAGACCGATTTCTGCTTTTATTATGGGCATTTTAGGAGGAACGGCAGTAAAAACTTTTGATAAGGAATCTTTAAAACAATCTGGCATGCAGTTCACTAATAATGAGCCAAACAATAATTCAATAAATACAGAAGAAGACAGAAATTTTAAGAATAAAATTATCTCAACTTCAAGATATGCTTTTATAGAATTTATAGATGATATATCGGTGCAATTTCTAATTGGATTAATTATAGCAGGTTTTATTTCTTACTTAATACCTGAAGGCTTTTTCTCAAATTCATTGATAAGCTCGGGAATTTTAGCAATGTTTCTAATGATATTAATCGGAATACCTATGTATGTTTGTGCAACTGCATCAATACCTATCGCATTAACTCTAATGAACATTGGACTATCGCCTGGCGTTGCATTTGTCTTTTTAGTAGTAGGACCAGCCACTAATGCAGCATCTTTAGCAATACTTTATAAAACACTCGGTAAGAAAACTATTATCATATATTTAATTACAATATCAGCACTTGCAATAATTTTTGGATATATTTTAGATGGAATTTTCTATTTATTTGGTTCTCAAAAATCTGGACAAATAATCCCTCATTTTCATCAAGATGGACATTCAATTTTTCAGATAATAATAAGTGTTGTTTTTTTAATTTTATTATTAGCTTCTTTTTATAGAAAATTAAAATATAAATTTTTTAAAAATCAAATAAAGATAGAGAATATGAAACATAAAGTAAGAATAGAAGGAATGAACTGCAACCACTGTGTACTGAATGTAGAAAATGCAATTTCAAAACTCGAAGGCGTTAAAAGCGTTAAAGTAATTTTAGCTGAAAACTCAGCATATATTGAGGGTAATTATGATAAGAATGAATTAATTAAGGCAGTTGAGTCTATAGGTTATAAAGTCTTATAAGAAAAATTATTAATAATTAAAACTTATACCTACCTTGAAATTATCATACATTAATGGTGATACAGTTTCAAAGGGCCAATTCATTCTATCTTTTTTAAGTTCATATATACCATAAGAAAGCCCACTTTTAAGTATAAAATTAACAACAGGCAAAGCCCAAGTTGAAGATTTCATTACTGATTGTGTAAAACTTTCTAATAATCCATATCCAACACCTTCTATCATTTTTCCCATTGTCCAATACCAAAACATATGTCTTGGATAAATAATCTGCCTTTCATAGTTTGCATTTAAAGAAAGAAAATTAAAAAGTTGCAATTTAATACCGCTTTCCCATTGTTCACCAAAATGGAAGTAATCATTATAAGTTTCGACAGCATCAACTTGAGAAAATTTAGTTCTATCAATATTAAGAAAATCAACTTTAGTCCACTGAAGACCTAATGAATGATAAAAAATTAAATTTGTCTGGCCAGAAATTTTATACCCATAACCATCAGTATTCATAAACCCAAGTTTCCAAGCTCTTGCTTCAATGTTATTATGCAAATCTTTTTTTGAAATTAAATCTGATGATGAATGAGCAAGGAAAAAGTAATGATTAGTATAATCTATAATACTTGAATCGTATTCGTTATTCCATTTTGATTGATAGCCAAGACGAAAATCAGCTTCATAAATAGATTCAAAAGTTCCATCGAATACATCTTTATTAATACTCGGATTACTTATACCCCAATTAGCCTCGGTATAAGGTTTCTGTATTTCGAGGTATCGGGTAACTTTCTTTTTAAAAGGTTTAAAAAAATCATCATCTTTACTGTTATAAGATGTATCTTTATCTTTTGAATAAAGAAATGTTGAAAATGGTATTAGAAAAATAGAAAGTGTAAATACAATTAAAATTTTTATATTCATTTTTCCTCCAACTAACATAATTTTAATACGGCAAGTTGTAAAATTTGTTACAAAAAACAATCAATTGTAACTTTTCAATTAATTATGCGATAATCAACTTAACTTATATTTTTTTTAATTTTGTATTATTGAACACACAATAATAGCTAATGTTTTTCAAAATAATAATAAATATAATATTTTACTTTTTAATATGCTTTAACGTATTATTTGCACAGGAAGTCAAGATTCCTGATAAAGCTAAAACACATATAGATACAATAAAAAGAAGACCTCTTGAACAAACTCCATCTACACAACAAAATGAACTAAGTACGGAAAGCATTATTGACAGTTCAATCACTATTAGAAAATCGAAATCTGGTTTAGATTCAGTTGTTGTTTACTCAGCAAAGGATACGGTTATTTTCAATATTAAAAATAAAAGAATGAGACTACGGGGAAATTCTAAACTCGATTATAAAGAGCAAAAGCTTGAGGCAGAAATTATTGAAATATATTTTGATGAATCAACTCTAAAAGCTTATGGAGTGAGGGATTCATCTGGTAGTGTTGTGGGGTTTCCAAAATTTACTGATAAGGGGGAGTCCTTTTATGGAGAATTTCTTCAATATAATTTTAGAAAACAAAAAGGAACAATAAAACTCGGTGAAACTGAAATGAGCGAAGGTTTCTATTATGGAGGAAAAATAAAACGAGTATCTGAAAATACATTATTCATACAAGATGGCTGTTATACAACTTGCGATAAACCACATCCACACTTTTGGTTTGGCTCACCAGAGATGAAAGTAATAATACAAGACAGGGTTTTTATTGATCCTTTGATAGTCTATATAGAAGATATGCCAATATTTTACTTACCAGTTGGGCTTTTTTTCCCCAGTCAAGGCGGAAGACAATCAGGTTTGATGATCCCAACATTTTTCTTTTCAAAAAATAGAGGTGTAGTAATTGAAAATATTGGAGCTTACTTCGCTTTAAGCGATTATTATGACACCCAAATTCTTTTCAGCCTTTATTCAAAAGGAGGTTATATAATTAATAATAAATGGAGATGGGAGCTAAGAGATGTGTTCAGAGGCGATTTCGACTTAAAATTTGGTAAAACAAGAATGGACCCAGACGAAGAATTTTCGAACGACTGGAGTCTTAGTTTGAATCATCATCAGGAAATCATTCCTCAACAAACGAGTTTTGATGCAAGACTTTACTTTATGTCTCAAAATTTTAACCGCAATACATCTACAAATATCAATGATGTAATAACTCAAAATATTACTTCAAACGCCTCTTTTTCTCACATATTCGAAGGAGGTTCTTCGATATCATTATCGTTTTCGAGGGAACAAAATATCATAAACAACAGCATTTCGCAAACTTTACCATCTTTTAGTTTTTCAATTCCACAATGGAATCCTTTTAAGACAATTGTATCAGGTAGTAGCTGGTTAAAAGATATTCAAGTAAGGTATTCCATATCAGGATCGCACTATTGGGAAAGTCAATTTCAACCAGACTCCACTTACAAAGAAAGAACAAGAACTATAATATCTCACAGACCTTCAATCTCAATATCTCCAAAATTAGGCTATTTTACAATATCCCCAAGAATTTCCTTAGGTGCAAATAATTTCTTCAGAAGCTTGAAAAAAACGGTTAACCCTGTAGATTCCACAATTATTGATGAATTTACTTCAGGTTTTTATACCGAATATTGGTTTGATATAGGTATAGATGCATCAACTCGTCTTTTTGGAATTCTAAAACCAAAGGATATTTTTGGCTCTAATATTTTTGGAATAACTGCTTTTCGGCATACTTTCCAGCCAACAGTATCTTTTTCGTATTCACCTGACTTTTCATCTCCGTCTTTTGGTTTTTATGATAGATACTATGATCTTAAAACAAATACTGAAGTAATTTATTCAAGATTTGCAGCCGATGGTGGAGGTTCAGCACCAAGACAATTATCTCAAAGATTAAGTTTTAATATTTTAAATAGCTTTGAAGCAAAAATAGCAAAAGGAGACACAACGCCAGATAAAAACCTTGATCTACTAAGGTGGAATATTGGATGGTCTATTGATATGGCAAAAGATTCTTTGAAATGGAGCGACATTTATATGAGTTTTAGACTTCCGACCCTTAGTGATATTAATCTAACAGCTGGTGCAGACTTTACACTATATGATGAAGCCCCAACAATTGATCCTATAACAAAAAAGCCAACGAATAATTACGCACCAATTAACAAATTCTTGATCCAAGAAGGTAAGGGGCTTATGCGTTTGAAGAATATTTCCTTGCAAATATCCACATCATTTTCATCGAAAGGTATATCTTTTGGTTCATCATTTGGAAAAACTGAATCACCAACACAAAAGGATACCGTAAGAATAGGAGAAAGATTCCAAAAGCGACTTGAGGATAAGGAAGACTATTTTGATATATTTGGAGATAATTCTCCCGGTTATTCACCATTATATATTCCATGGAGCGTATCATTATCATTAAACTATAGATATTCACAACCGGCTATTAATTTTATTACAAGAGTAGTAAGTTTAAGAGCAAATTTTAATTTGAATCTTACAGAAAGTTGGTCAGTTGATGGAGGAGCGGAATATGATTTTATCAGCAATCAGATTTTAGCTCCTACAATTAACATAAAGAAAGATTTGCATTGTTGGGAATTTTATTTTCAATGGATACCATTAGGATTCAATCAAGGTTTTTATTTTCAATTATCAATAAAAGCATCCCATCTTAGAGACTTAAAAATTGAGAAACCCAAAAACCGTTTATATAATTAAATTTAATTCTAATAATTGCTTATTGCTTACGTTAATAACTTATAAATTTTAACAAAAAAAGGAAAACTATTATGAAAGAAAAATTTTTAATTGGAGTATTGCTTTGTTTGATTTTGGTATCATGTAAACCAAAAGGAAATGAATTACCATTACCTAAAGGTCTTGATCAGGAATTTTTTAAGAAAGCAAGTTATATAATGGGTTATGATCTTGGCAACAGTTCTATAAGGGATACATTACCAATTGATATTGATGAATTTGTTAAAGGCTATAAAGCAGGCTTAAAGGGCGATTCTTCAGCATTTACTCCTAAAGAGCTCGATAGTCTTAGGAATTTATTGCAAGATTTTATAATGATAAAACAAAGCGATAGGCAAATGGCTGAACGTAAATCTTGGGAAGAAAATGCACCTAGGAATAAGCAAAAAAGTGATTCATTTATGTTAACTAATAAGAACAAGCCGGGAGTAAATACCACTTCATCTGGACTTCAATATATAATACTAAAAGAAGGAAAAGGCGAAACACCATCTTTAGATGATCTAGTTAAAATTCATGTTATAGGTTACTATATGGACGGTAGTAAATTTGATGATACCTACGAAAGAGAACCACTAAAAATGCCAATAAACGCGATGATGCCCGGATGGAGAGAGGCTCTTTTAATGATGAAACCCGGTTCGAAATGGAAGATATTTTTACCTCCAGAATTAGGATTTGGTGTTAGAGGAATGCCACCTTTGATCCCATCAAATGCAGCTTTAATTTTTGATATCGAATATATTTCAAATGAAGGAAAAGGTCCTAAAGTTCCATCTGGTTCTTCAATTCCTCCAACACCAGAAGAACTGAATAAGAAAAAGCCCGAAATTATTAAATAAAAATTTGATTATTTCTTTAATTGAATTCTGCTCAATATAAAAAATATAAAGGATAGAGCTGGATAGATTAAAAAAAACCAGCCCAACCAAAAGTTTCCTGTAAAGATAATATTGATTATCCAAAATAAAAGTGAGGATATAAATAAGATAAGACTACCAATACGCTCATTGAACCAAATATATACAAGACCTGTTGTCATTCCAAGAAAACAAATTAAAAGTAATATTTCTCTGACGCTAAAATCAGATATATGAGGCAAGCCATCTCCAAAAATAAACATCAACATTAAAAGAAGTAGTAAAATAGTAATAACCCGGAAACACCATCTTACATAAATTATTGAACTTTTATCTATCTTCTTAGCCATTATCTTTTATATTTTCCAATCAATTCACCGTGAGCAATAATATGCTTCTCCATTGCATTAAGTAGTTGTTGTTTTGTTGCACCTGCTTCAAGTTCTAAAACAGTATCTAGGGCATATATTTTGAAGAAATAGCGGTGAGTTCCACTTGGAGGACAAGGTCCACCATAACCAATTTTACGGAAGTCATTTATTCCCTGTTTAATGCCATCTGGGAAGGATTTTTGTGTAGGAAACCCTTCTTGAAGTTCATTAACATTATGTGGAATATTATATATAACCCAATGAACCCAAATTCCAACAGGAGCATCAGGGTCTTCGCATATCAAAGCAAAACTTTTTGTTCCTTCTGGAAATTTGCTCCAAGAAAGTTGGGGAGAGACATTTTTACCATCACACGTAAATTGTTTAGGTATCATTCCACCATTTTTGAAGCTATTGCTTTTTAATTCAATAGTCATAACTTTATCCTTTTGATTTTGGCAAATAATTAGAGAAGGAAGAAATAAAAAGAAAACGAAAAAGAAAATAAAATTTTTCATAGCATAATTTATTTAAGTTCACCATCTCTTTCAGGATAAGGAGGTAAAGGTAAAGAGCCGGGAATTCCCATTAACGGAAAGTCCTTGCGTAAAGGATACAATGGATCTCCACTAATAGGATCCTTAAAATCCTCAGGCATATAGAAACGCCTTAAAAAAGGATGTCCTTGAAAAATGATACCATACATATCGTAAGTTTCTCTTTCATACCAGTTGGCACTTTCCCAGATTGATACAACAGATGGGCAATTTAAATCACTTTCATCAACTGGCACCTTTATTCTGAGGCGATTTTTGAATTTATTTGAATAGAGGAAATA
>JAWABG010000070.1:0-7545 GCA_038884715.1 Candidatus Woesearchaeota archaeon
CACAAATACACTTTACCACACTTTACACACTTTTACAAAAAATTACTATAACATAAATAATAACAAGCATTTACGGACACCTCTTTGTAAAAAAATGTAAAGCAAAATTAAACAATTTATACTAAAATCTCAACTTTTACGTCACAATTTACGGCACAAAAAAGCATAATAATTATGAAATTATACTTAAAAAAAGTCGGTAGCAAATTCTATATTTTTGCAGACGCTAATTTTAGAAGTTACTGAAAGAGAATCTCCACGAGTTATTCAATTGAAAAATCTGATCAATGGGACGATAAAAATCAAAAGCTAAAAAGAACTGCCCCGAATTACATCACTATTAATAACCACCTTTTAAAGATAAAATCAGGAATTGAAAATAAAATTGCAGAGCTAAAAATCAGTAAAATTATTCCAACAGAAGAACAGTTTGAAAAGCTTATTAAAGAAATAATCAAACCACAAAACCAAAGTCCTCCGAAAGAAACAGAACATACATTAGAAATCGTCTTTAATGAATGGATTAATTATAAAAAGAACCTCAATATTTTTTCTAAAGCACGCATACAAAAATATCACAGCGTATTAAAACACTTACTAGATTATCAAAAATCAATCAATAAAAACATTTATATCAATAATTTAGGATATAATTTTTTAGACCAATTCCAATCATACCTCATAAGCAAGCAATTAAAGAATAATACAATCATATCGATTCTAAAAGTAGTTAAATTATTTCTCAAGGACATACAAAGTCGGTATGAGAATATTAACATTAATCATTTTAAGGTAACAAAACTAACAAAAATGCCAGACCCACTAATTTTAGTACTAAGCGAAGAGGAATTGGAGATATTAAAAAACACAAAGTTTGAAAATCCAAAATTAGAAAGGACAAGAGATTTATTTATATTACAAACATACGTATTATTAAGGTTAAGTGATTTCAAAGAATTAGGTAATTACAATTACGATATAATTAACAAACAAATATTTAAGTATCAAACAAAAACCGGGGACTCAGTAACAATCCCATTACCAACAACAGCCATAGAGATACTAAAAAAATATGATTATCAAATGCCAAGAATATCAGGACAAAAATATAATGAAAACATAAAAGATATGTTTAAGGAGTTGGGTTATGACAATCTAATAGAAGAAGTATCTTATAGTGGCAACCAAAAAATAGTTACCCGAAAGCCTCGCTATGAATTTATGTCAAGCCATACAGCCCGAAGGACTGGAATAACCTTGCTGATAAAGCGTGGCGTTCCAGTAAATATTATTATGAAAATATCGGGACATAGGACAATCGAAGCTTTAATGTCTTATATAAGAATCACAAAAGATGAGGCTGCAGAAGTAGTAAGAAATGCTTGGGAAAAGAAAAGTAGTTGATAGTAACTTTGTAAGCAAACCTCTTCGAATTTAGAATTTGACTTATCAGATTAAGTATCGTAAATATTATTTTTGGTAAATTTGCATGCAAAAAGGATTAATGAAAATGAATTTAATTACGAGTGACAATCCTAAAAACGTTCAATTTAATATTTTTAATTATTACAATGGTGAAATTATCAATCTTACTGATGATTATTACAAACCCGAAAGGGATCGGATTAATAATTTACTCGACAATAATTATTTAGACCTTAGTAAAGGTAATATCTTTCAACGAATTCAATTTATTATGGATTCATTTTTAAAACTTACAAATGTTAGAAATGATGTTCAGAACCAACTTGAAAAAGACAGAGAAAATTTAATTAACAAATATCAAAAGGAAATTGACCGACTAAATGAGGATTACGAAAAACATAAGAATAATGAAAACGAAAGGATATATAGTGAATATGATATGCCTGGTAGAGTAGATAATCATCTAAAACTTTGGCTTGAAATAATAAAAAAACCCTTGTTGTATATATCTGATGATCAATATAATAAAGATTATAAGTTATTCTACGAAAATACTGTGAGGTTTATAAATTATCTGCAACTAAGAATATATGAAGAATTTGAACATTTTCATAAACTAACATTGGATAATGAGAAAGACCAGCAAGAATTGATAAAATTAAAGGAATATATAATTTCAAACTTTAATATCAATATTAATAAAAAGAAAATTAAAAAACACGCCAACAAACAAGAATTCAATTTAAAACATGAAAAAAAAGTAATAGAAGACTATATAAATTATCTAAAAGATTATTTCTTAAAAACTGGCTTAGTAGATCCCTCAAGTATAAACAATGAATTAATTTTGGAACTTGAAAATGGCAAAATAAAAACAAACTTAAAATTAAAAGAATTTGTAAGATTGTTATATATTTTTATTAAAGAAAATGAAGAACTCGCCGAGAAATACTATAACTTTCAAAATTATAAGAATATCTTTAACTTTATCAAAAATCATATAATAATATTCGAAACAAGCAAAACAAAATGTAAGAATACAATACATCAAATGAAGATAAACCAAGATACTATAAGAAAGTATTACAAAGATACTATATCAGATTATTCTAAATATGAAAATTGGAAAGAGAAGAAATACTACAATAAATTTTTTGAAGCATTCAAAGAATTTCATTGCTCAAATCAGCAAAAGTCTTAATATTATCTTTTTATCATATAAATCCCCCTGTAATTCTCTTTTTTTAAATCCGGATTTCCGGATTTTTTTATCCTCAATTTTTACAAAAATCACACAAATCCGGACGATTTTTTGGCAATTCAGACTAAAATAAGCGAGTAATAAAGCTTAAAAAATCCATGTCTTATACAGTATAGTAAAGAGATATAATTTAATATCAAAAACTATAAAGATTTTTATTAATTAATTAAAAGGTACTGTATGAAAAATAATTTCGATTTACTAAACGGATTGATGACAATCAAGGATCTATGTGAGTATTTTCAAATAACAAGGCAAACGCTTTACAACTGGACAAAAGGTGGATTGATAAAGGCATATCGTGTTGCAAGGAAAGTGTATTACAAACCAAATGAAGTAGAAGAAGCAATGGTAAGAATTAACGACTATAGTAAAACTAAAAAACATTCAGGAGGTTGCTATGAAAACCACGAAAAAAACTAATACCCAGAAAGGCAATTCTGAGCATTCTAATATTTCTAAAGTTTATTCTTTGCGAATCAAAATTAAGAATAATCATACATACGGCAAAATACATTTGGACGAAAGATTTAATTTATTCACAATAATGAATAATATGAGGTAGGATATGGGAAGTAAATTCAATCATATACTAAATAAATTTGATATTAAATCTAGTCGGAACAATTGTTATTCGGCAATTTGTCCAGCCCACAACGACAGAAATCCTAGTTTATCTATTACTGATGATGGTGATAAACTACTTATTCATTGCTTTGCAGGATGCTCTACCGAAGATATTCTCAATGCTGTCGGAATGGATATGAAGGACTTATTTGTTGATAATAATCAATATTCATATTACAAAAAAACTAAAATTATCCCTACCTACAAATATTATGATGAAAAAGGTAATTTTTTGTATGCTACTGAGAAAAAACTCGATAATGATGGCAAAAAGTCATTTCAATTTTTTCATCTGAAGGAAAATAAAAAGGTTTATAACCTAAAAGATGTCCGTCGTGTTCTTTATCGATTGCCAGAATTAATTCAAGGAATAGAGCAATCAGACCAAATATTTATTTGTGAAGGAGAGAAAGATGTCGATACATTAATGAATTTAGGATTACTTGCTACAACCAATCCAATGGGAGCTGAACACTAGTTAACCGAGTTCAATTATTTATTTGATAATAAAGATATAATTATAATGCAAGATAATGATGAAGCTGGTCAAAAACGCACAAAAAAGTTAATTGCAGAACTACAAAACATAGCAAAGTCTATCAAGGTAATCGTGTTTAATGAATTACCCAAAGGCTCGGATGTTACTGATTGGATTAATTCATTCGAAGGTAACAAACACAAACTACTCATTCTTGTTGAAAGTGCTGAAGTTGTCAAAACTAACCTTGATAAAATCGAAGAAATACGGAATTATATTTATTCAGAAAAGAATAACTTATTCCAAAATCGATTGGTTGAGTTATTAACACAAAAACACAAGATAAGATACTTATACGATGAAGATAAATTTCTAATGTTTAATGGAAAATTCTGGGAAGAAGCCGCAAAAAGCAATATAGTAAGTTTGTTTCAGAACTGGTTACTCGAAAAACACAGGAAATCAAACTTATACAAAGGTATCCTCGAAGATTTGAAATTAAATCAATCAATATCATTAAAATCAGAAAATCTTAATAATTACCCAAGCTGGATTAATCTAAATAACACAATAATAGATGTCAAAGAACAAAAATCAATCAAACACAGCCCAGATTATTACTTCGATTATGCTTTGGATTATGATTACTGCCCAACAGCAGATTGCCCAACTTTCAAAAAAATATTGCAAGAATATTCATTCAATGATGAAGACTGGATAAAACTTCTCCAAGAAATAGGTGGATATATACTTATTGATGAATTGCCATTACAAAAGATGTTTTGGTTTTTCTCAAGCGAGGGAAGAAACGGAAAAGGAACAATATTGAGAGTTATGCATTCACTGTTAGGCAATAAATATGTTGCCTCTGATTTTGATACCAAACAGCTAAAAGAAAGTAGGTTTTATAAACGGGATTTAAAAGACAAGCGATTGATTTATTCAGGGGATATGGAAAACCAGATATTTGCACTTAACGCATTGAAATCACTTACTGGTGGCGATATGCAAGTGAGCGATGTTAAGTATGGGGACTCTGTTAGTTTTCGAAGTAATGGAAAGTTCATCCTTTCGATGAATAATCTACCAAAAATCCATAACGATGAAAACAAAGAACCATTAAGGAAGCGAATTATATTCCTCCCCTTCTTTTATAAGATTGATAACCCGAACTCTAAAATAGAACAAGAGCTAAAAAAAGAACAAAGCGGAATACTGAACTTTTTCCTCGAAGGTTTACAAAGATTACTAAAAGAAGAACAATTTACTGAAACGAAGTTAGGTAAACTTATACTAAAAGTATTTATGGAAGATAACGATATCCTGGAAACCTTCATTGATGAATTAATAGAATATGATTATATCGCTGAGGGTTTGTTCATAGACGATGTGTTGGAAGCATACAAAACACTAATAAATAAAATATCGCATCCAAAGACAATTGCAAAGCACAATTGGATATTAAACAAAAGAAATCAAGACATTTCTAACTACTTAATAAATAAATATCCAAATTTGAGTAAAACTGAAAGAATCTATAAGAAAGAAAGCAAAAAAGGTAAATATACTTTTATCGAAAAAATTAAATTTTCAGAAAAGTTGTTGGAAGTAATTTGAGGTCGGATTTCAGTAATTCTATGATAATAAATAAATTGCAAAGGTGGAGAACACATTAAAAACAAAACAGCACTTACGTAAGTCATTGAAATATAGAGAAATGAAAAGGTGGAGAAGTAAATGCGAAGATACAAAAATAAGCAAAAATTAGCGATTATTAGTTGAAATTCATATTACAGAAACACCTTCTCCACTTTTTAATGAAATGAAGTAAGTTATTGATATTCATCGAGATAAATTATATTTGAAAAATAGAAAAAATTGTTGAAAATCCTTTCTCCACCATATTAAGTTATTATAATAATTAGAATTGCAGAAAATGTGACTAAAAATTGCTAACAATTTTTTAAAATTATTTTAGTTTTTGATTTTTAATCAAAAGGAGGTATAAAATAAAACTTACAATCAATTGCAAAAGCATCAACTAAAACTTGAAAAAAAAGTAAATATGGCGGCAAGTCGAAGACTTTAGCTTTTATTGTGGTTTTCCGGGTGTTATACAAAAGAAAATAAGCGAGGCAGTTGCTTATTCTTACATATATTTCATAAATTTGTGTCCCGAAAGCAAATCAAACAATATTTAAAAAAGATATCATCAATTATTTTTAATCATATATCAGGATTAAAAACAAATATTATGCTCTGTTTAACATAAACTAAGCGAAAAAAAACATATAACTAAGCTTAATTAGCTATAAACAAGCGAAAAAATGCAAAAAACTAGCAATCATATGCAAAAAAACTAGCAATCATATGAAAAAAAATAGCAATCATATGCAAAAAAAACAAATAAAAACATAGAATTTAGATAGAATTTTCCCTAATTCAACAAAATAATCAACAAAAATCTAATGATATCTGACGTTAAATGTTTATTTATAGTTGTTTTTTTTATTAAGTAAAAAGGTTGGTAGGGATAATCCGACACCTATTATGTTTGATTGGCTTTGTAAGTAATTGTAATAGAGTGCCAGGAGTTTTCCTTATCGTTGGATACAAAAAGTTTGGTACTCGAACTAACACATACAACAGAGGAATTCCCCGCTATTGAATAAAGTTGTTTATTTTAAAAAATACTATATATACTTCTTCCGCCACCGAAATAACTGTATCTGATATGTTGAAAAATAATTTGTGTTTTCAATTCCACCTCGTTGATAATATAAGTTGGGTAAGGAAGTTTTTGGAATAATAAATTATTAATTATTTGATACACTGCTGCTGCTGTTACTGACTTGTCTGACCAGTGCTCGACTTTTAATTTATCTTTTTTCAGTTCTTCGAGTAATTCAATAGATATTTTTTTGACTTCCTCTTTTTCTTTTTCATTTAACGTTTTACCGTGTCGGAGAATATCAAAAATGGCTTTTTGCTCGTCAGTCAATCCCTCTCGTTTCGTATCGGCTTCTTCAGTTGAATACGAATTTACGAGTTCAATCAGTTTTCTGAATGTTTCTTTGATGACAACTTCGTCTTTTCCTCTGTTGTATTCTTCAATGATTTCCTGATAGCGTTTATAGTAATCAATCGTCATTGGATTACGTTCTGCCATTCGTTTCAGTTGTTTTTCAACTTTATCTTTAAGTGAATGAACAACGGTATTTTTATTTTTTGACTTTAGGAAGTACTTCTCCAGCAATTCAAAATTTAATCCGCTAAGGTCAATTATTTTTTCTTCTTTTGGTCCGGTTTCAGCAACCATAGTTGAAATGGATTCATCTACCACATGTTGAATTTTTCGCATAATGTCGGCCACATCTGCACTTTCAATATTGTCTTCAATAGCGGTGTATATTACATCAATGGCATTCTTTCTCGGTGCATATTGATTTAATACTTTGTCGGGTTGCAGGGCTTTGTATTTTTTAAAAACTTCTCTTGCCAAAACCTGGAACTTTCGTTTGGTTTCATCATTGGTGTAAACTGCGTTCACTCCTTTTTCGATTGCAGCCAATTTGTGCAAACCGTCTGCGTTTATAAGTTCATGCAAATCATAATTCACTTCGTCATGCAAAAATGTCTCAGTTGCCACCAATGCTTCTTCCAGTTGCTTGATAAGTACTTCTTTTGGTTTAACGGGTGGTTCCGTTTTTTTGCCACTGTCATTGCTTTCATCGCCACCTGAAGCATAAATTGC
>JAWABG010000071.1:0-5505 GCA_038884715.1 Candidatus Woesearchaeota archaeon
TCAAAGAAAGAATATAAAATTTCTGGATTGTGTCAAAGTTGTCAAAATGAAATATTTAACGGAGAAAACTTATAATGCATATAGTATACAGTCCTGAACTTTCAATTAGTAATGAGCAAATTTCTCTATCTAAACCACAACACGTTTTCAGGACTGCAATACATGCCGAAGATGAAGTATTAAATGTAGAACCATTTAAGAAATCAGAATTTTATTTATGTCATGATAAAAAATATGTAGATGGTGTTTTTTCTGGAACCACAGTTAATGGATTTGGTACGACCTCTAAAACCTATCTCAATCAAATATGTCATACATCCTCGGCCTTTTATAAAGCAGCACTCACAGCATATATAAAAACTGATTGTGGAAATATTGGTATAGTGCCAGCATTAGTATCAGGATTTCATCATGCTCATTATGATTATGGTAGAGGTTATTGCACATTTAATGGTTTAGTTTTAACTGCTATGAAAATGAAAAGATTAAGACATCTCAATAAAATCGCGATAATAGATTTAGATGGACACTATGGTGACGGAACAGAAGATATTATAAACAGACTTCAAATATCAGATTGGTTACATAATTATACACATTATAAAAATATTCCCAGAAATATAGGAGACCTAATCAAATTTTTAGAAAATTTTCCATATATTAATTATGACTTGATACTATATCAAGCTGGAGCTGATGCACACATTGATGATCCATATAAAGTTGGTTATTTAGATGATGTAGCATGGTCAATAAAAGATAATATTATTTTTTCATCTGTTGCTAAGTATAAAATTCCATTAGCATTTAATTTAGCTGGTGGATATAATGGAGATAAAACAATAGAACTTCATGCAATGACATTAGAAAATGCTAGAAAAATTAATAAGTAATAATTGAAGTTTTTTTCCAAAACTTTTTATGATATTTTTCGACATCTTCTTCTGTTATTTCAAAAATCATTTTTTTATATTCTAAAATCTTTTTATTAATCATTGATATTAATTGTTGAGATGTTAACGCATTAGTAAACGTTCTATCACGAATAGATTTAATAAAAGCCCTTAAATCTATACCTAACGTTTCATACATCGGGAATAAAAATGGATGTGCTAAATTTACTTGTTGTGGAACTTTACTATATACATCTCTAATTAAATAAAAAAATTCTTCTCTTGTGCCCCAGGGGCTAGTCCAGTTTTGTGCATCTAAATAATGTTTTTTAACTTCTTTATTTATTTTATATTGAGCAAATGGATAATTTCTACCTATAGTAATTTCGCCTTTATCCATAACATAAACGTGAAGTGGAGTTATAGAAATCCTGTCTATTAAATATCGTCCTTCATCAGTATTTAAGAGATAATTTGCATTTTCTATAAATTCTTCCTTCGTCTCTGTTGGTAATCCAGCAATCAATGACGCTTTAATAAGTATATTATCCCCCCAAATTTTCCTACATAATTTTAAATTTGATATTATTTTTTCTTTGTCTGTTATTTTTCCTATATATGGACCAACATCTGATTTAAGTGATTCAATCCCAAAATAAACACCTAAACAACCAGCATCTAAAAATCGCTGGGCTTGTTCTTCTGTTTTAATCATATCCAATCTAGCATATGCTACCCATGTTAAATCTATACCAGTTTCTTTTCGTAAGCGTATTAACCAATCTAACTTATCAGTATTATCGTTTATAATATCATCTAAAAACAAATAAAATTTAGTTCCAAAAGTTTCATAATTGTATAGAATTTCATTCCTAAAACTATCAAAAGTTCTCATAAATTCTTTTTTATTTTTTCCTAAAACCCTACCTGTACAAAACTCACAATTAAAAATGCAGCCATGAGCTAATTCAGTAGACAATGCTTCGCATTTAGATATTCCATCAATATATTCAATAGGCGAATTTGATACTTCTGAAAAATCTTTTATATTAAAATTATTACCATCAATAACATTGAATCCATATATGTTTTTAAAATGTAATTCTTCATTATTAACTATTTTAGATAAAACTATTTCACCCGCCCCCTGAACAAAAAAATCAACATATGGTTTAACTAAATCATATCCCCATCTAGAAACATCTAATTGACTTTTAAAGCGTGAAATAAAAACAGCCGATCCTCCCATTACAGTTTTAATATGTGGAAATTTTTCTTTAACATATTTAAAAACACCAACTATTCTATCGATTTCTGTTTGGTTATATTGTGGTATCATATCAGTACCAAGATAATGACCAAATGGGTTTGTTTGTCTAATTTTAACAGCAGATAAAAATGATGAAGATATACCAACAACTTTAGTATTATTTGATAAATGAATATCTAACAATTTTATTAATTCATCTAAACTAAATGATGTAAAATGATGTGTTTGAAATACAGTATGTCCTTGTCTTCTAAGAAAATTGCTTAATCTTAAAATTGCAGAGTTTTTAATAAAATATCTAAAACTCAAATTATTTCGCTCAACAAAATCTAAACCAGCGCAATCAGCAAATAATAAAACATTCGACATATTTTATCCTTTAAATATATTTGATATTTATTTAAAAATTTCTATTTACTTTAGCTTAAAACTAATATATAATATTTACACACATATTATTTTAGAGGGTAGTATTTTGAAAAAAATAGATAAATCAATCGAACAAAAATTTAAAAAATTAACAGATCTAGAACATGTTTTGCTTAGACCTGGTATGTATATTGGGTCTACACAACCACATACGTCAAATACTTGGATCTTCAATGAAGAAACCAAGAAAATGGAAAAGCGAGAAGTTACTTGGAATCCTGGTTTACAAAAACTTTTTGATGAAATTATCTCTAACTCTGTTGATGAAAGTAAACGTAAAGAGTCACATCTAGATATTATCAAAGTAGAAATTGATAAACAGACTGGTAAAATTTCTGTTTATGATAATGGTGGAATTCCTGTTGAGATTCATAAAGAACATAATATGTACGTTCCAACAATGGTATTTGCTGAATTAAAGGCTGGTTCTAACTTTGACGATAGTGATGATAGAACTTGGGTTGGAACTAATGGAGTTGGAGCATCACTTGTTAATATCTTTTCAAAAGAATTTCGTGTAGAAACATGTGATGGAAAAAAATATTTTCGACAAGATTTTTCTGAAAATAATCATAAACGAAAAGAGCCTAAAATTCGCGATTGCGATAAACCGCATACCAAAATTACATTTCTTCCAGATTATGAAAGACTTGGTTGTACTCTTGATGATGGTAACTATTCAAAAATTCTTAAACGAGTTGTAGATGTAGCAGCGTGTAATCCAAATTTAAAAGTATATCTCAATGGTGAACGAATTCAATTAAAATCGTTTAAGGATTATATTGAGATGTATGCTGAGGAATATGAATTTGAAGAACTTCCATCAGGTTGGAAAATCGGCATTGCACATTCTGAAGATGGGTTTCAACATGTTTCATTTGTGAATGGTTCAGAAACAATAGTTGGAGGATCTCATGTTGATTTTATTAGTAGTGATATTGCTGAAAAACTCAGAGTCATTTTTAATAAAAAACATAAAGTTGATGTCAAACCATCAGAACTTAAACAACATATTATTCTATTCATTGATGCAACTATCGTCAACCCAAAATATGATTCTCAAACAAAAGAGAAGTTAATTAATGAACTTCCAAAAAATTTAAGAGATAAATGCGAGGTTTCAGAAAAACTAATCAAAAAACTTTCTCAATCTCACATCATTCAGTCTGTACTTGATTGGATTAATGCAAAAGCCCAAGCTCAGCAAATGGCTGAATTAAGAAAGCTTAATCGCGAAGCGGACAAAACTGATCCTAGAAGAGTTGAAAAATTTTCTGATGCTCTAGAGAAACGCGATCGACATAAATGTATACTTATGCTCTGTGAGGGTGACTCCGCCGCAAAAGCTATTCAATCCGGCAGGGGGAAAAATCCATATATTGCTTCATTTCCTCTTAAAGGTAAGCCACTAAACGTTAGAGATGTTGATCCTAAGAAAATTCTTGAGAACGAGGAAATCAAGAAAATTCTTACTATCACAGGTCTCAAGTTAGGTGAAAAAGTTACTTCGATTGCACAACTCAGATTTGGTAAAATTTCTGCATGTACTGATGCAGATTTAGATGGTAGCCATATTCGAGGTCTTCTTCAGAATTTATTCTATACATTTTGGCCAGAATTATTTGAAATGGAAGTAATTAGCTTTTTTAAGACACCACTTATTAAAATTTGGATAGAAGGTAAGAAAAAAGAAGAAAAATGGTTCTATAATGAAAATGAGTATCAAGAATGGTTAAATAAACATCCAAATGTAAAGCATAAAATGAAGTGGTATAAAGGTCTAGGTACATCAACGGCGAAAGAATTTGGTGAATATCTAGAAAAAATAGATGATCATTTAGTCACTCTTAAAATAATTGATAGTTCTGATGGAGATTCTATTGATCTTGCCTTCAATAAACAGAGAGCTGATGATAGAAAAAAATGGCTTAATATTGCATAGAAGAAGGTGATATGAGTACTCATTCATTAATTGGTCTTCTTTATAAAGAAGATTCTAAATCTGAGGATTTAGTTAAATATATTTATGTTCATTTTGATGGATATCCTAGTGCTGTAGGTAATAAACTAAAAAATAGTTATTCTTCTAAAGAAAAATTAGAACAGTTAATAAATCTAGGCGATTGTTCAAGCATTACTCCTGAAATCATAACATATCATTCTAGGGGTGAAGATTGGGAATGTGTCAAACCTAAAACAACAACGCTTAAAAAGTATATAGAAATCTATGATATAGATTATGTTTATCTATTTGACCCAATCCAAAATATTTGGCAATGTTGGAATTGGAATAAAACAAAAATCTGGTAATGATACTTATTGACAGTCTTCAGAACTACCCTAATAAAAAAGCAATACTTACATATGGTTTCTAATGTATCATTATTAGAATTACACGGTTTGCTCAAAAAATAGGAGCCGTTAAACAAAACATTATGATCTAAGGTCACCTGAGCATTCCAGGGCACTTAATAATGAAGTTATAAGATGATTAACTTGTGAAAAGAATGATAAAAATTTAATATACTTAAAATGTTGTTTATGATATAATATACAAATAATGTAAAATGGAGAAATAATGAGAGTCAAAGAATATTTCAATACTGAATTTATTCAGTTCTCAAAATATGATAATTTTAGATCAATTCCAAATATACGTGATGGTTTCAAACCATCTCAACGAAAAGCAGTTTATGGAATTCTTGATAGAGGTGAAAATGCTGGAGAAATTCAAGTAGAAAGAATTGCTGCACATTGTGCTGCGGTTTCAATGTATCATCATGGTGCGGCTTCATTAGAAATGACTATTATTGGTATGGCCGGCGCGGCCAACCGGTTGTCGGCGGCGTGGTGCAGGTCGCCGCGCCGCAGCCTGTGGCGCCCTCGCTCCCCGTCGCAGTCCCCGCCGCGCCC
>JAWABG010000071.1:5515-7360 GCA_038884715.1 Candidatus Woesearchaeota archaeon
TATGGCCCAGAATTATCCTGGTACAAATAATATGAATATCCTAGAACCATTAGGTCAATTTGGGTCTCGATTAAGCTCAGAAGCTGCATCTCCACGTTATGTATTTACAAAATTTTCTGAAAATTTTAGAAAGCTTTTCAAAAAAGATGATGACATCATTTTGAAATTTCAAGAAGAAGATGGAGTTAAGATAGAGCCTGAATATTATATTCCGATTTTACCTACAGTTTTAATCAATGGATCTCAAGGTGTTGGTACTGGTTATGCATCAAAAATTCTTGGGTATAATCCTAAAGATATTAAAGATGCAGTTATTAACATTTTAGAAGGCAAAAAAATTAAACCATTAATTCCATGGTTCAAAGGTTTTAAAGGTAAAGTTTATCGCAATGGTGAACAAACTATTATAGAAGGAAAGATGGAAATTGTCAATACAACTACTATCAAAGTGACTGAGCTTCCTATTGGTATGTATCTTGATGACTTCAAAAATCATCTTTATAATTTAGAAGATAAAGGATTTATTAAAAATTTTGAAGACTTATCAACTGAAGAACGATTTGAATTTATCCTTAATGTTCCTCGTTCAACTACAGCTATTGATGAAGAAATTATTAAACAGAAATTAAAACTTATTTCACGCGAAACAGAAAATTTTACATTATGGGATACAAATGGAAAAATTAAAGAATATAATTCAGTCGAGAAAGTAATTGAAGATTTTGTTATTTGGAGACTTGAGAGGTATGAAGAACGCCGACAAGCTCTCTTAAAAAAGAATGTAAATGAACTTGAATGGTTGAATAATAAACTTCGATTTGTTTTATATTATTTAAAAAATTCAAAAGAATTTTCAAATAAAAATAAGCAAGACATGATTTCAATTCTTGAAAAAGAAAAATTTATTGATATTGAAAAATTAATTCGTATTCCAATATATGTTTTAACAAAAGATGAGATTGAATCACTTAAGAAAGAAATTTTAAATGTTGAAATCACAATAAAAAAACTGAAAGCAACAACAAATAAAGAAATGTATAAAATGGAATTATTAGAATTGGACATTTAAAATTGAGATATTTAAAATAATTATATAATGTAATATTAGTAATGAATTAATAGATAATATCTAACTTAGTAGATAAATTATTAAAGATAATATTTATGTTACTAATAACTTAATTGAATCGTGTATCTGTTGAAAATAATCTAAACAAAGAATGTAATGTCTATATTGATAGTTAAATATTGTAAAATTTGTCTTAGACATTTTTTGACTAAAAAATCAATTTAAAACATGCATCTTCTTCATCACTTTGAAAAATCTTCTGAAAAAGATTTTGTTTTATAGAAATAACTAATAAATAAAATAAATATGAAAAAGTCTAGCATTGATGATAGAATGAAACGATATGAGAATGTTAATAGATATTCTCTCATTCGTAGAACACCTGTTATTATTCGTTTAGATGGTAAAGCATTTCATTCTTTTACGAAAGATTTAGATAAACCGTTTGATGAAGATTTACATAACACATTTAAACAAACCGTATTTTATTTAGTATCTCAAATTCAGGGAGCAGTATTTGCATATACTCAAAGTGATGAAATATCCATCCTTCTGCGAGATTGGGACACACTAACAACTGATGCATGGTTTGATTATAACATTCAAAAAATGGCATCAGTATCTGCATCTATTGTTACCGCAAAATTTAATATGTTATGGCACAAATCAAATAAAATTGCATTTTTTGATTCTAGAGTTTTTAATCTTCCAAAAGAAGAAGTTTGCAATTATTTTATTTGGAGACAACAAGATGCTACTAAAAATAGTATTAATAT
>JAWABG010000072.1:0-7267 GCA_038884715.1 Candidatus Woesearchaeota archaeon
GATGTTCACTTACATAATGAATTTTATCAAAAACCCTATAATTAATATTTTTTAATGGAAAAATATTTTGTTCATGACAAGATAATATTAATTTTTTAACTGGTGGACGAGATGTAATTTTATTAGTAAAATGTACTATTAAAATATCTTCTGGATTTAACTGAATTTTACCTTGAACTAATTCAAACCGACATTTATTCATAGGCCAAGGTTGTTGACCCATTAATATAGTCTCATATCCAGCTTCATTTAATGCGTTGGTAAGATTTATAAAAGCAACTGTTGAACCGCCTGGATTTGTCCAACCAGAATATATACGAATCATTCAATTACTCTCAATCTATTCATCTTAACTGAACTTTAAATTTCTCTATTTCGCCTTTAAGATTTCTGATTGTATCTATATTAGAAATTTTAATTCCGTTTTTCTTCCAATTGTTAATAAAATAACTATCTGTTGCCTTAACTATTACAGTATCATAATGAAGTTTTTGTGTGCCTGCACATGATAACAATAATATTGTTATACAAATATATATTATCTTTTTAAGCATTATGTTACTACAAAATTTATTTTAAAATAATATTTTATTTATGATTTGTCAAGATTATTGTTCAATATAAAACGAACCCGGTATACCAGCGCCTAAAATGTTATTGGCCAAGTTCATCTGAAAATCGGCAACTTCATCTTTATTGATTCTAAAAGACAGCTTAAACGCATCATCATCCTCAACTTTGTACTTTATCTTATTGGTCTCAAGCGCATCCTTCAAATGTTCATGCCCCATTCTATCACAAGATTGATACACTAGCTTCATATAAACCTCCTATTAAAATTTATTAATTATTCGATTATATTACTGTACTTTTTTAGGAACCTTAGGAACCTTTAAATTACCAACTCTTCTCTGTATCTTTTCCAAAAACTTCTTCTTTTCATCCAATATAATCTTATGTATTCTCTGTTTGGTCCTTAATACTAGTTTGTTATCAGATTCGTCCATAACCTTACGAATTTCATTTAGTATAGCATCATCAAATGAACCAAAAGCCGGAAGATTGATTTTTGAATCCACATAATCAACCAAGCGAACTACAAATCGTTTATCTATAAAAGTTTCGTTCTCTTTTGGAGGAGTAATTTCTTCTGGGGTTTCAGACTCTATATTAGAAGATTCTATGGATTCTTCTGGAATTACAGAATCATAATCTTTGAATATATCTTCCTTTAAATACTTTAAAATACTCATTTATTCTCCCTTTTTACTTATTTATAAATTTATTTGTTAATTCTTCTATGCCTTTATTACCCAAAATAAATTTAATAATTTCAGTATATGGATTTTTCATTTCTGAATTAAGCGCTTCAATTCTATTTTTAAGCTCATTCATTTCTTTGATTTCTTGATCTAAATTTTTAATTGTCAACTCATAATTCTTATCGTCTAATCCTTTACCTTTATTTGCTATTGTATTTTCTTTAATCTTATTAACTCTATTGATATAGTTATCTATAATATTTCTCATTTTATTTGTAACTTCGGCAGCCGAGTCTAATTGAACTTCTTCAGCTGCATCTTCATATAAAACATTAATCAATTCATCTAAAGAGTCGAATTTATTTTTACCTTTATTTTGAAGATAATCTATTAATTTTTCTTCTTGTTTTGATTTTATTATAAAAATATCAGCTGATTTAACTATATTATCAATTAGTTGTTTATACAATTCTTTTCTTTCATCCTTAAGCTCTTTTCTAAACTCCCAGTTTTGCATATTAATTTTTGTAAACTTATCTACATCAACAACCTTAGTTATTCCGCCAGTTTTAATATTTCTTATAACAATTCCTTCAATTTCTTTTCCACCTAAAAGAGGCTTAACTTCTGATGTTTGTCTCAATATATCTTTTTTAAATTTCATTAATAAAGAAGCCAACTCTTCTTTAGCTTTATTTTTCTTCTCAACTATTTCAGGACTTCTTTTTCTATTTTTAATGATTTCAATATTATTTTTAACAAAATCTTCTAATTCTTTTGCAAACTCTTTATTAATTTCTATTTTAACACTCTTTTTAAAATAAAATTTCCAACCTTCTGTCTCATTAAACGTATCTACAAAATCCCTCATAATTTCTAAACCAATCGAATCGGTTGATATTTCGATTCCTTTATATGAACCATCATCAATCTTAACACCAAAAACAACAAAAGCTCCATTGCCTATTGCTTCTTTAGAATAAACTAATGTATTAACTTGATTTGAATTAAAAATTTCCCCAAAAATTATTAAAGATTTAATAATGTTTATTTTAAATCTTCTCTTTAAATCATCTTCATACTTCTTTAATATTCTATCATGCCAATCCTTAAATCCATTTTGTTTCATTAAATTTAATAAATTTCCCATCGCAACAAATATATCATTTATATCCTTTAATTCATAAAACATCTGCGGATCTGTAAACGGCTTTCCTCTTTTAGATTTACCATAAACTTGACCGTCTATTAAACCAACTGAAAAATTTGCCCCATCTACTTTTTCAGTTATTTCCCAATCATCTACACTAAAATTATCACCCAAAAAATTCAAAACTTGATCAACTGTCAATAAATGCATGTGAGGTATAGAAGTCATCTGTGCAACTTCTAATAATAAATCTTTATCAGCATCTAAATTATAAAATTCCGCAAATCTCATAAAAATTCTCCTGGAATCTCTAAATTTTTTTCTTTTAATCTGTTTATATAATTCTTTTTAATTTGAGGTATTTTATCCTTATAAGGAAAGTCTGGACTCATCATTTTTTTATATATTGTTTCAAAGCTTTGAGTATCTTCCTTTGTTGTGTTTGGTCCTAATAATATTTTAATTATTTCATTGGGATCTTTTGAAATTAATGTTTTTTCTATATCAATTGGATTTTTTAAAATATTATTCTTTTTACCAGCATATGAAATAATCTTTCTCGATAATCCTTTATCAGAACTCAATGCTAATCTTTTAACAGTTTTTGGTTCTTCTGTTGGAAATTTATCTATTACTTCTTTTTCAATTTCTGCGGCTATTGCCTTAAGAAGTTCAGTCCTATATGTTCCCATATTTGTCTTGAAACGGGTTTCTTTTTCATATGGAGAATGATATGACCATTTTGTAAACTCAAAATTGTCAGTTGGCATTAAATCAATTTGAACTTTTCGATCAGTTCCGTGAATTGGAAAAGCCACAGATACAATTCCTAAACCTCTCATTAAAACACTTTGTAATCCTAATCTATTTACTACATCATATAAATAATCTAAAACTGGTTGACCTTTAGTATCTATTGCGTTTTGATCTATAATAATATCCAAATCACCTGAAGGAGATGACTTTTTTAAAGCACTTCCACCTAAATCCCACGTTTCGCCTTTTTTAAGGTTTCCTAATTTTTTAAGTACTAAAAATTCAAGATCTTTTAATGTATCTGGAATATCTTTTTGTTCTATTTTAGAAGTACCTGATAATGCTTTACCGCCCTCTAAAATATAGTAAAAATCTATAAATTTCATTAATTCACCCCAAAGGCTCTTTAAAAATTCGTTTTTTGATATATATTATATCAAATTATCAATGTTTTGTCAATAGACGACTCATTGTATAGATATTTATAATATTAATGTATATAATAAAAAAGGAGACTTTAAGTCTCCCTTTTTGTTATTGACCTTAAAACAATTATTTAGTCAAGGAATTTGTTAGCTATTCTGATATAGTTTTCGCTAGCAGTGAACTTAACTTTTCCATCGGCACCACCTTTAGGAAGGTTAGCAGCTGATGGATTTTTTGGCATTCCGATTGCCTGAGGCATACTGTGATGAGTTGCCGGTGTGCCTTTCTTTGGAAGTTTATCTCCAGGAGGATTCTTTGGCATACCTTCTGCTTGTGGCATGTTAAAACCCATTGCTTTGCTACTTGGTATTTTACCAGCGGCTGGCATCTTCGGCATATCTTCGTCTTGTGGCATATTGTGTGCCATCGGCTTATTAGTATAACCACTTGCGGTCTTTTCTTTCTTTATCATTTCCTTAACAGCAACACCTGTAATTTTGGGCATACCTTCATCTTGTGGCATACTAAAACTCATAGCTTTACTCTTTGGAACTGCGCCAGCCGCTGGCATTTTTGGCATTCCTATTGCTTGTGGATTATTTACTTTTGATAGTGATGAACTCTTAGGCAGAATTCCTCCCTTTGGCATCTTTGGCATACCTTCAGAAGTACTTCCAGCTTCCATAATTATCTTCTTAGCTAAACGAATATCTTCGTGAATGCTGTCGCCTTCTGGATCGTAAGACTCTTCTTTTTCTTCATCTTCGCCCTCTTTAGCTTCTTCATCCTCTTTATCTTCTTTATTCTCTTTATCTTCTTCATCCTCTTCCTTATTTTCTTCGCTTTTTTCAAGCTCGTCTACTTCGTTATAACTGAATGTATGTTCTTCTCCGTCTTCATCTTCAACAGTAATTTCATCGGTTTCCTCATCATAATCCACGACAATATATTTTTCACCATCAATAACAACTTTGTCGCCAACTTCAGGATTCTCGTCTTCTTTTCCTTCTTCTCCATCTTCTTCTCTATCTTCTTCTCCCTCTTCGGTAGGTTCTTTGCTAACACCTTCTTCTGAAGTTTCATCTGAATCTTCTTCAGTTGAATCTTTTGATGGGGGTTCTTCTGTAGCAGTTTCGATTTCTTCATCTTCTTCATCTTCTTTTATCTCCTCTTCTTTATTTTCTTGTAAGCTTGTTAAAAACTCAGTAACAAGTTTTTCACATGGTGTTTCGACTAGTTTACCTTTATAGTTTGCAAGGAACTCGTCAATCATATTAAGGACTTGTATATCTTCCAGACCTTTAATCTTTGGATCATCTGGTAGGTTCTTGAAAATATCTTCTCCAAGTGCCGCCAAATCGTTTTCTTGCCACTCGTTTACATTTTCTTTTTTCTGCATCATACCTTCAATGTCTTTCCACGAAATATTATGATCTTTCATATTTGTATCCTCTTTTTGGGTTTCTTTATTTTCATCTATATTTTCAGACTCTTTTTCAGACTCCTCTTCCTTTTTTTCTTTTTTAGATTTTTCTTCTTTTCTTTTTTTTCGTTCCTCGAGCACGTCGTCAGTTTCTTCAGCTGTTTCTACATCATCTTCAATGCTTTCTTCGCATTTACCCTTTTTTTCGTCTTTCTTTTCGTCTTTCTTTTCATCGCCTTTTCTTTTTTTATGTTTAGCCGATTCCATTTCAATATCCAGCCCGCCGGTTACAACAACAGGTTCAGTTGTTGGAACTGCGTTAGGCTCTGAAACTGGTGCAGAAACTTTAGCATTACAAGCACAGGGAGACGATGGCACTTTATTTACATCGTTATTGATAATGATTTTAATTTCTCCTTCGGTAAGATTATTAACCTTATCAACAACATAATCCATATTTTCTTTAAGAAATTCTATATCAATAGAATTTGGAGCTTTGTTTATAAACTCATTTTGGATCTTATATAAAGCATAATCTTTATTTGTATAGTTTTCTTTAAAAGCTTCTTTAGCTATGGCAATAGTTTTATCCCATTTATCCTTAACTATCTTCTCTATTTTACTGGTATCTTCTCCTTCGAAGTCCTTTAAATATTCCAAAAAGTTCATAATCTTACTCCTTATTTAGTCTCTATGTCTTTATCAAAATCTAATTCTTCTTCATTATCATTTATTCCATAAAACTCTTCAAAGTCATCCGAGTTCTCAATATTATCCTCATCATAATTATTTATATCTTTATCATCTAAATATAACATATAACTATCTTTCTATAAGTTATTTATAATATTAACTAATCTTTTTATCACTTATATATAGATTTTTAATATTAAATTTATGACTAATCTTCCACTCTGGCTTATCCTTAAAGTTCAAAACAAACACATACTTGTTATGCGGATCTATTGAAGAATCATCGACTTCCAGCAATCCCCAAGTTTTAAGACAAAAACAAGTAGCTTTAAGTCGTAGATTGTCATCCTCACACATAGTATCATATGCATTTTTTCTAGTTAGTTTAAATAATTCTTTGAAATGGCAAATATAGTTTTTACCATCTTTTTCATATAAGTAGCATGACGGGTAGATTATTTTCTTTTTCTTGTTAGCTATTCCAATGCGAGTAAGCGTTTCAATAATAACCTTTTTATCGGTTTTTAAGGTAACTTCAATCATATATATTTCCCTTCTCTATAAAATATAACTAAATGACAAGTTTATTTATATTTTTATTTAACTGTAATATATGCTTTTTCTTTCGTACAATATCTCCTCATACGAAAAATTACATGTAAAAGTTATTTCTTCAGCCGAACCAGTCGTTAATGATAACGAACTAAGTGAAAGAAGGAACGCTTCGGTGAACCTAATAACTGCTATTAACCTTTTCTGATTATCATTTAAATTAAGTATAATAGATTTAATGGTATATTTTCTTATCCAATCTTCTGTAAAGTTATCCGAGAGTTCAGCATATTTTAACTGGCGCATAAACTCAAAAAGAGTCAAATAATTCAAAGCATCCTCATTCAACTTAAATTCTATTTGTAACTGTGATAGATTCGTATTAAGTTTAGGAGCAACCGGATGTCGCACTCTGAATCCCATAAACTGAGAATCGATTTCTTCTATATTATAATCAGGAAGAACAAGCGATTTTACAAAATTATCAAACATTGCCATATCTGCAACACCAGACATTGATGGCATGTTAGAAAATGAGCACGTCCAACCGTCACTATGAAAGGTATTGAAATTTATATTCATCGCCATATTATAACATTGCCTCTAATTCTTCGACTGTTTCTTTTATCATTGGCTTAAGAACTTCAAAATGTGAAGGAGTAATATTATCGGGAAAATATTTATAAGAGCATTTACAAACTTCTACTTCAATTTGTTCTTCTATTATTTCATTGTAGGCCTGAACTTCTCTGTTGCGGGCTTCAATTGCTCCTTTATATTGTTCTATTAGTTTAGCCAATTCCAATGATACATTGTTTTTAATTTCATCATTCTCATAGGTATATTGGTTGTTTTCTATGATAGGATTGCCTTTTTCATCTTTTTTACAATCCTTTTTAAGTACTTCTTCTCGTTTCTGAATATATTCTGTATATTCTTTTACTGAAGTTTGTCTTGCGACCATTATATTTCTAACTTCAGGTTCAAGGAGTTCGATGTTTCGGT
>JAWABG010000073.1:0-7266 GCA_038884715.1 Candidatus Woesearchaeota archaeon
TCCAATTACATATCATTTTAGTAATATCAATAAAAGATAGTATTATTGCAATATCTATTCTTTTTTTCTCGCCTTCTGAAAAAGAATAGTATCCAGTTTCTTTTCCACCGGAACTATTAAAATTCATTATCTTTTCTTCCATAAATTCGTTAAACTCAATTCTAACTGGTAAATCAAAAATATCCAAGTAATAGTTGATTTTTGTATTTAAAATAGGAATGAGCTTACTGAAAAAGTAAGATCGTATACCATTTTCAGATAAAATATTACATACTATATCGTAATTTTTAACAGCATAGGTTATTTCCTCAAAATCCTTATATACTTTTTTATACTCAGTAACCTTTTCTTGAAAATTATTTTCCAAACCAGTAACATTAAAAGCATTTACTCTGGCTTCAATTTCTTGTTTACTATTTTCAAGCTCTTTTTTCTGTCTTTCCAAAAATTGTAACTTATCTTTATTAATTATAACTCTATTTTTAATATTGTTTAAATTTTCCAATGATTTGTTATACTCTTCCATCTTTTTATTTAAAGTATCAAGCATTTCTCCACACTTTAAAGCTTTATTTTTTATTGTCAATAATTCACTATTTAATTTTGGTATTTCTAAATTTCTATGCTCTTCTGAAATTTTAATTTTACAAAACGGACAAGTATCATTTTCTTGGATATTTTTTATATCATCCTGAATATTTTTATAAGTAAATTCGTGTTTAGCTAGCTCTTTTTTATAAGTATCAATTAATTTTTTACAACCCTCAATTTCTTGTATAGCCAAATTAAGAACTGATATTTCCTTATCATCCAGCTCTATTTGTTTATCTAGTTCTGATATACTTTTCATAGTTTCAGATATACGAGATTCAACCAAAACCAAGTCTTTTTGTTTATTAAGCTCAAAATCAGCTTTGGCTTTTGCAATATCATTTATTTGCCGTCTAAACGTTTTTAATGCAGATTCAAGTATATTAATTGTTTTTTTATGTATTTCATTTTGCATCCGAAGCCCGGCCATGTTCCTTTTTGCTATTTTGCTCATTTCTCCAAATATTTTAATATTAAAAATAGATTCTATTATATCCCTTTTTTCTGGAGTTTGCAACGAAAGAAAAGGTCGGTTAAAGTTGATGCTTAAGCTTAAAATTTGTTTAAATAAATTATAATCTAATCCCAGTATTTTATCTATTTCTGATTGTGTAAGCTTTTTAGAAGATAGTACATCAAGTTCTATTCCATTTTTTGTAATTTTGATACTATCTGGTACTAAAGTTCTTTCAATAATATATTGATTGTCGTTTATTTCAAACTCGGCTTTGACCCATAATTTCTTTTTATTGTTCCAGTTAACTAAGTCTTGCTTTTTAATTTTCCTGTAAGGTTGTCCATATAAAGCGAAAGCTAAAGCGTCTTGTAAGACAGATTTACCAACTCCATTTATGCCATTAATGGTATTTAAACCGGGTTCAAAGCTAAATTCGTTAGTAATGTTACCATAAGATAAAAAGTTTTTAAAGCTAATTTTCTTAAATTTTATAAACATCTACATTAACCTTGATTACTAAGCTTTTCTATTTGATAGTAATATATGAAGTTTCTTAAAGTTCGTCAAGTGGTTTATTTAAAAGTATTTATAAAATTAATAATAAATATCAGTATAAACCAGCATCGGGCTTTAGCCCGTCGGGCTCCGCCCGATGATTTGGCTCCGCCAAATCAATATTTTTTAGTAGTTTTTTAAGTATCCTTAAAAGTCCTTAAAAGTACTTATTTCAAATACTAAGTATCCTTAAAAGTCCTTAAAATACTAAGTATCTTTAATTTTTAATGTTACATGATTATTTTAAATTGGCTATAGGAATCTCTTAACCTGTTACTTTTTGTCTTAACAGGAAATAATGTCTATCTCAGTTATTTTATTAACAGTTACAAATCTAATTAATTTTTATTTTTTTATTTTTCTTAAAACTTATGATTGTTGTTTTTTCTGCTAATTTTTCAATGTGTTTTGTTTTAAATGCGGAAAACCATGGAGCATATCTGGCACCGAGCCATCTGGCCTTAAAAGCACTACTAGACAGGGTGGGACAACTTTCTGGAATTTTCTTTTTTCTTAATTGATTATTTTCATTTAATTCGTTTTTTTCATTGTAATAATACTTTTCTTTTAAGAACTTATTGATTTTTGTATGTACTGCATTATAATCTTGATAATATATTTTTCCAATTATAACATTTACTTTTCTTCCATATTCGTTTTTTGTTTTAATTTTAAATTCTTTTGACTTTAAATCTCGTAATTTCTGAACTTTATTTTTAGTTATTCCTGTATATTTTTGGATGGTATCGTATGTAACTGGTAACATATACCACAATCTTGATATTAATTCGGAGCATAAAAAATTATGTATATTTTTTTCTTTACTATTATAAAGGAAGTATTTTAAAGTATATTCATCAATGTAAAACCACGAATCATAGAAGTTTTTTACTAGAAGTTTTTTATATAACTTATTTATTTTGGTGGTATTAGCTACATAGTAAAAATATTCATTCTCATCAAATCCATACGTAAGGAATTTTTTATTGCAAAGCTTTATAAGGCATCTTTTTATAGATTTTTTGGATACATTTCTTTTTTCTAATAAATCTACAATTGCTTTTACTCTGGAAATTGTTATATTATTTCTTATTTTACAACAAGCTATATATACGGTAGTAGTTAATTCCGAAAATTTGAGTTTATTAAAAATAATAAATGTATTCCAGTCAAAATTGCAAACAAGTGGTGATTTTTCTTTTATTTGTTCTCGGTATGGTAATTTCTTTTTTCTTGACATATAAATACCTATACGAAGTAGGACAGATTCGCGGACACTTCTCGCGCCGCAATTTGGTGGGTTGACAGACCACCTATCAAACTACTTCGTTTATTATTTATAACTTTCATAAAGTTATTTATAACTTTTTTTAAAAAAAAATATTTTGTTTTACTAAATAATATAAACAATCCATTTTGAAAAGTCAATAAAAATGTTATATTATAAGTACAATAAATGGAGGAATGTATTATGACTTTGGAAGACCTTGAAAAACTGAAAAAAATAGCTAGTGAGGATTTGAAGATAACGGAGGATAATTTAGCTAAGAAATCATTAGATATACCGATATTATACCATAAGTATTTGGATATATTCATTAATGAATTGAAACAACTTAAGCAGCTTTCACTTGATAAAGATAAATTATATGGTAAATTATATCATCACTATAAATTTGAAAGTAATTATAGTTTGGATACCAAAAACGAAATAGAAGTATATGTTAAAGGAAATGATGAATATTATATAAAGGCTTTAGCTTATTACCAGCAGGAAATAGTAGTAAAATATCTTGAAAGTATATTAGATGCTTTTACTAAAATGGGATTTAATATAAAAAACCATATTGAGTTTAAGAAATTTTTAGCGGGAAATTAATAAATACTTATATAAAGGGGTATTTATTATTATGGCTGATATTATCAAAAGACTCCGCACGAGTGGCGGCGATTTTTCTACAATAACCGAACTACAGACATATATTGCTGGCTTAACTGGTAGTGACCACCATAAGATATACGTTGAGGGCGGCGCCGAGTTTCTTGGTAGATTGATGCCTGCTATAACGGGTTTGTTCACTGGAGACATAACGATAATGACAGACCCTGATGACGCACCAGCAGTAGGTCAACTTCGCATGAATTCTGGTGGTGGCGGCGTTATTTCCATAGCCAATAGTGGGGGCGGCACGTTGAATTCAATTAACATTAATAGGCTGAAGATTGGTTGTGATGTTGGAAGTGGTGCATGTGTGGGGTGTGGAGGGGCTATTAATAAGGTGCGTATAACAAATTGTATTCTTGTCAGTAAAGGTAATGGTTATGCTGTTGCGAATAGTAATGGCACAAATATTTTAGAAGTTATTAACAACATGATTATAAAGACATCGGACCTTAATAACAAAAATAGAATTAATACTAGTAATGATTCGACGGACATTCGTGTTGCCAACAATATAATATTGACGCATGACGCAAGTGATTTTGAATTTTATGTTTTTGAAAACTCAGAATACGAGGGTAGTATATATTTTAAGAACAATGTTGCGAAAAATTTTAATGGTTCCTATAATCCAATTAAATTTGTGTTTAGTGATTGGATTGTTGCATCATTGGGAACTGGGAACTATGAGCCGTTTGCCCTTGTGGATGGTTGGTCATTAAATGTTATTGTAAATGGCGTAGCACAAGTGCTTACATTCCACTCTGCTGATTTTTCTGATATAAGCGCTGCAACTGCGGATGAAGTTGCAGCTGTAATGAATCGTGATTTGAAGCATGTAAGGGCTACGTCCAGTGACGGCTGTTTATATCTTGAACATTTATATCCCGGTAGAAGCCAGACATTGCAACTATCCAATAATACTGGTACACCGATAACGACGTTCGGTTTTTCTGATAGTGAGGCTACAGGAACAGGAGATTTGACAATAGACCTTGATTCGATTCTTTATAAAGACCCTATGACAACAGACCAGATGATACAGACTGGCAGTGATGAGGAAACGACTATTTTTGCACGCGATTATACAACACAGGAAGGAAGTCCGTGTATTGATGCTGGAGACCCAACATACGCTCCGAGTGATGATATTCAAGGAAATAGTAGAGATATAATTCCAGACATTGGTGTTTATGAATATCTTGCTCCACCTCCACCACCTCCACCACCTCCACCACTAACCAAAAGAATAATTACAAAAAGAATAAAGCCGACGGTAGGAGTATCAAGAATAGAGATAGATTAACTTTATAAATATTTTTATGAAAACGATAAATAAAATTAATGCTTTATTAGAATTTTTTGACAGGGATACTAATCCAGATTTTAAATATAATATAGATATTACTGAAAATATGCAAAATAAAAATATTAAAGTATTAATAAGAGTTGTGGCTGATAAAATATTTGATATGCTGGTTAACTTTTCTAAAGGAAAACCATATAATTTATTAATAAAAAATGTTAAGTGGAACGAAAATAAGAGTGCTATTATATTTAATTATATTAAAGATAATAATAAAGTAGTATTTAATTTTAAGCCATATATAGATTATTTTGATTTTTTTATTTTTTATCCACAAATATATAAAACAAATTTTCAAATGTTTTTTGGAGATTTAGTGGGTAGATATGAAACAGATAAACAAGCTGAAAGATTACTTAAAGGTATAGAGGATGGAATAAAAAGGGATTATAATGCAAATAAAGAAGAATTAATTAAAGGAGAAAAAATATGAGTACCAAACTTACCGAAAAAATTTCTGAATTACTTAAACAACAAGCAACAAATTTAAACGAAGAACTTGAAAAAGGAAAGGGCGATGCTACAGATACTTCTGCTAAAGATGGAGAATTTGACCAATCTGAATTAGATATTGGAGTGGAAGTTGAAAAAGAGCATACAAAGGATGAAGATATAGCCCTTTCAATAGCACAAGACCACATGAGGGAAGCAAAAAACTGGAAAGAACCTCGTTATTATAGTGGCTTAAAAATTTTTGAGCAAATGATGAAATCTGGTGAGTTTACTGAATTTATTGAAAAGTATGAAGAGGAGTCTAAATCTGAAGCGCCGGTAGAAAAAAAAGAAAAGCTTAGTAAAAAGAAAACCAAAAAAGAAAAAGAAGCCCCAGAAGAAATTCCGGAGAAAGAAATTCCAGCTAAAGGAAAATAATATGAATAATATATTAAAGAAAGTAAAATTATTACTGGAAAGCGCCCCCTACAATATACGCCTTAGTGGTAAAAATTGGGATAAAACCAGTCCACAGGAAAGAAAAAAATATTTGAATTGGTATTTATCGGCTTTAAGTTTTGATACCGAGGAACTAAAACAAAAAACTATTGAAAAATTATCAAATACAAAGTGGGATAATTTAACAAAACACCAGCAAAATATACTTAAAGAAGGTATAGGCGGCCTTTCTTCCGAGGAAACAACATCCCAACAACCACTTCACGAAGGTATAATTGATACAGCCCTTTTAGCTAAAGATGTTTTATCTAAAATAAAATCTTTTGTTTCTTCGCATAGTATTACTGAACATAACCATATTTGGAACAAAGTTAATCCATCTTTTCGAGAATCTTACTTGGAGAGAAGGCTTCCTAATATTTCTGAAAAACGAATTAAACAATTAGCTCAACTAGATTTTGATTCATTTTTAAAGGAAATAACACCAGAAGAAAGACAGTCTATAATGATACACGAATCCGAAAAAAGCCAGTATGGTTCTGAAAAGTCATACTGGAAAGGTACAGCAAAGAGGCACAAGGAGGAAGATATTGACGACGAAGATGAAGAAAGGCTAAGCAAATATAGGGATATGCTTAAAAGAATTAAATAATGAGATTATAAATGGAAACTTTGCTAGTAAAATTAACTGCTTTAAATGTATATGATATTATTAATATACTTACTCTTTTAGTAACAGTAGCTAGTATTTTTTGTGCAGGCACCACAACACCAAATCCAAACACAAAACTTGGAAAAATCTATAAAATTATTGAGTTTTTGGCATTTAATTTTGGAAAGGCTAAAGATACCGGAAATAAAGCATAATATTTAAAAACTAAAATTGATATATGGTTGATGATATAATTATTGTAAAACAATTGAACCAAGTTTATTTACAGCTTCAAGTAAATACTTCACAGGCTTTGGAACTAAAAGACTATTTTTCTGTCTATGTTCCAAACTATCTTTACCATCCTAAATATAGAGCCCATTTATGGAGTGGTAAAGTATCTTTTTTTGATGTTCGTGGTGGTTTACTTCCTATAGGACTATTAAATAAGTTTTTTGACTTTTGTGAGCAATATAATTATTCTTATAAATTAGATTTTGACAAAACAAATTTTTTCTTGAATATTGATAAGGACAAACTTGAGGAATTTTACAATAAAATACTTGAGCCAGTAAAGGAAAAATATACACTACGAGACTACCAAAAAGAGTCTATTTTTAAGCTATTATCTCAAAAAAAAGGAATAGTTGAACATGCTACAGGTTCCGGAAAATCTTTAGTAATTTATATGATAATTCGCTTTTTAAGAATATTTTTTGATGCTAAAATTTTATTGGTCGTTCCTACTACAAACTTGGTAGAGCAAATGTATACCGATTTTAGCGATTATGGTTGGAAAGAGGTTGGAGATA
>JAWABG010000074.1:0-7242 GCA_038884715.1 Candidatus Woesearchaeota archaeon
AGAAAAAATTAGCTTAATAATCTGTTTTTTACTATGGTTTATATTTGTATTGGGGCTTTTATATATAAATATAATTTTTTCCCCGCTTATTATCTACGCGCTTATTCCGTTTATTTCATTATTGGGTATTAGTCCAGTCTCTCGTTTTTATTGGTATTTTCCCCTAATAAATATCGTGATGGGTTTTGTGTATTTTTGGGTGATCTTGATTTTGTGATACAATAATTGAAATGGATAAGGGGAAACCGATATTCATATTTTTAACCTGCACAGATAAAAAAGAAGCAGAAAAAATTACGAATCATCTCCTGTATAAAAAATTATCAGTATGTATTAAAGGTTTTCCAGTAAGATCTATGTATTTATGGCATGGTAAAAAAGAAAAATCTAAAGAATACCTTTTAATTATCGAGTCTTTAGAAAACTTATTTGAAAAAATAGAAAGGGAAGTAGGTAAAATTCATTCATATTCACAGCCGGCAATTATTGCAATACCGATTATAAAAACAACAAAAGGTGTTAAAGCATGGATAAAAAGGGAGGTGAGACAACATGAAAGTACCAAAAAAACACATCACTAGTCATTTGCAGGGGTTTTTAGATTTTATTCGTGAACAGGGCGTGGTAGGATTGGCTGTAGGTTTTATTTTAGGAGGTGCAGTGTCTAAAGTTGTTGCATCTCTTGTGAATGATATTATCAACCCATTGTTAGGATTATTACTCGGAGCTGCAGGAGGTTTGCAGACTGCATCAATTAAATTAATAGGAGCCGAGATTATGTATGGAAGATTTATTAGCGTTTTAATTGATTTTATTGTTATCGCGATTGTTGTTTATTATGGGGTTAAGCTATTAAAATTAGATAAATTATACAAGAAAAAAAGTTGACATAACTTATATCTGAATGGTATAAGTTACAATGATGAAAAAAACTAAAATAAATATTAAAGGGATGCATTGTAAGGCATGTGAAATTATTGTAAAGGAAAGGCTTCAGAATATAAAAGGAGTTTCCAGCGTATCTGTAAACTCTAATTTGGGAGTTGCATATATTACACATAAAACAAAAATCTCACATAAAGATATAAAAGAAGCAGTTAAAAAAGCAGGCTATGATTTAGGTAAAAAAGATAATGATTTTTTTTCTCGGTCTATAAATGATTACGTAGATGTATTGATAATTTTTATTATTGTATCTGGTGGATATTTACTACTAACAGAATTTGGCTTTCTTTCTTTATCTATTCAAAACACGGTAAGATTGAATAGTATTGGTGCGGTTTTTCTAGCCGGGTTGACAGCGAGTATTTCTACTTGTGCAGCGCTTGTTGGTGGTATTGTATTAGGACTTGGTGCGCGATATTCCGAGTTACATCCTCATGTTTCATTAGTCAAGAAATTCCAACCTCAATTATTTTTCCATATTGGAAGAATAGGTTCATTTATAGTTTTTGGAGGTCTTATGGGATTTGTCGGATCAGTTATATTAATTTCTGAAACTGGAATTGGAATTTTGACAATAATAGCTAGTTTGCTTATGTTATTTATAGGCTTACAGCTTACAAAACTTGTTCCCTTTCTTGATACCTTTTCGATTTCACTACCTTCACGTATATATTCATTATTAGGAATTAAAGAAAAACAAAATAAACCATATTCACATATAGGAGCGCTAGTACTCGGAGGGTCAACTTTTTTCGTTCCGTGTGGATTTACTCAAGCTGCTCAATTATTTGCTGTTAGTTCAGGTAGTTTTTTTTCAGGGGCATATATTATGGGAATATTTTCACTTGGGACTCTTCCAGGATTAATAGGTATCGGAAGCATTTCTTCATTCTTGAAGGGAAATATCGGTAGAATTTTTTTTAAAATCATAGGAGTTTTATTAATGTGGCTATCTTTACTAAATATAGTTAACGGTTATCGTTTAATTGGACTTACCTATAAAGTCCCTTTTTTGAATACGAATAAGATTCAAGATAAAAACAAAATTATTGTTAAAGATGGATTTCAAATAGTTAAAATGGATCAGGAAGCATATGGCTACCGACCAAACTTTTTTACGGTAAAAAAGGGAATTCCTGTACGGTGGATAGTTAATTCTAAAACAACATACTCATGTGCAAGTAGTTTAGTGGCGCCAGCTCTAAATATTAGAAAAAATTTGGAATTAGGCGAGAATGTATTTGAATTTATACCCAAAGAAACAGGTACTATTCGTTTTTCATGCAGTATGGGAATGTATGTTGGCGAGTTTAAAGTTATTGAATAGATATGTCAAAGATAATTAATCTCTCCATATCAGGTATGCATTGTTCTGCATGTGCTCTGGTTATACAAAAATCTCTGGAAAAGATTAATGGGGTTGAGTCTATTGTGGTTAATTTTGCATCTGGAACTGCGTCGTTAAAAGCCGCCGATATTGTTTCGGAAAAGAAAATTATTGATGTAATAAAAAAGACTGGATATGAAGCTAGAATAAAAAAAAACACCTCAGAGAAAGATTATCTTGATATTACAAAAAAAGAAGCTAATAAAAAATTTAATCTTTTTTTAGAGAGTTTAATTTTATCTGTTCCTCTCTTATTATTCATGGTGTATGATTTTTTCCCTACAATTCCTTATCGAAATGCTATTCTGCCATTATCAGGTATTTTATCCTTAATTCTTGCAACACCAGTACAGTTTTATTTTGGAAAAATATTTTATAAAGGGGCATATTCTGCATTACGCGTCAAAGTATTTACTATGGATTCGCTTATTGCTATTGGGACTACAACAGCTTATGTATATAGTTTATTTGAATATATACGGTACTTTATTAAAACAGGCTCGCTAATTGGACTTTATGGACAAAAAATACCACATCTTTATTTTGAAACTTCAGCGTTTTTAATTACTTTTGTTTTGTTTGGAAAATGGTTGGAATCTCTTGCAAAACTTCAAACATCTAAGTCAATCAATAAATTAGTTAGTATGCAACCTTTAATTGCCCGCGTTAAGCGAGATAATAAAACATTAGATATTGATGTATCTGAATTAAAAAAAGGAGATATTTGTATTGTGAGAGCGGGAGAAAAAATTCCTACGGATGGTATTTTGGTTTCTGATTATGCATATATCGATGAATCCATAATTTCAGGAGAAAGTTTCCCTGTGCAGAAAAACAAGGGTGATAAGATTATTGGCGGATCGATAAACGGCACCGTTGCTTTTGAATTTATGGTCACAAAACTTGGCAATGATACAATACTTGCAAGAATTATTAAACTTGTTGAAGAAGCTCAAAATTCACGAGCCCCTATTCAATCTTATGCTGATAGGATTTCTTCTTGGTTTGTTCCTTTGGTAATTTTCATTGCAATTTTAACATTTGTTATATGGTTCATTTTTTTGAAATCTTCGTTTTTATTTGCTTTGCTGTCGTTTATTTCTGTTATTGTAATATCCTGTCCGTGTGCGTTAGGACTTGCTACACCTGCGGCGCTTATAGCAGGAATAGGTAAGGCCGCAGAAAACGGAATACTAATAAAGGGTGGCGAAGTGCTTGAAAAAATGTCCAGGATTAACTTAGTGATCATTGATAAAACTGGAACATTAACTTTTGGTAAGCCGAAAGTTGAAACACTCAAAATAATTAAAAGTCAAAAATCGAATAGTATTAACATAAACCAAATACTTAATATTATTGGTTCAATAGAAATGAGGTCTGAGCATCCGTTATCATATGCAATAGTTAACGAAGTTAAAAAAATTGGTCTTAAGTGTGATGCGAAAGTAACAAATGTCAAAACAATACCAGGTGAGGGAATTCAAGGAAAGTTAGGCAAAGAAACATGGTTTATAGGAACAAAAAAACTATTTGGTTTAGTTAAAAATCTTAATGGAAATTCTAAAGAAAAAACAACAGTGTACTTCGGTCAAAAAAATAATGTACTAGGATATTTTTTAATTTCAGACAACTTAAGAGAAACATCTCTAGAAGCAATTCGTGCCTTTATGAAAAGAAAAATTCGAGTTATTTTATGTACGGGAGATAATAAAGAAGTGACAGACAAAATAGCAAAAGACTTAGGTATTAAAGAATATTATACTGATATGTCTCCAGAAGATAAACTGAATAAATTAATTAAATTCCAAACTGCAGGCTATCGTGTTGCTATGGTTGGCGACGGGATAAACGATGCTCCAGCGCTCGCAAAAGCAGATGTAGGTATTGTGATGGGTTCAGGAAGCGATGTTTCTCTTGAAACTGGAGGAGTTGTTTTATTAAGAAACAATTTATTTCACGTGATAAAAGCTATAGATATTGCTCGTCAAACAATACAAAAAATCAAACAAAACTTATTTTTTGCATTATTTTACAATTCTCTTGGTATTCCTATAGCTTCTCGTATGTTTATATCATTTGGTTTATCATTAAAACCAGAACTTGCAGGATTAGCGATGGCTTTAAGTTCAATTTCAGTAGTCGTTAATTCGCTTCTTCTAAAATTGTATAAACCATTAAGAATAAATTATTTTTCTATGTTTGCTCCAATTATTATGGTAATAATATTTCTTTTTATGTTTGTACAGTTTTCTTTTGCCACTTCTCGCATGAATACAGCTGAACTTCCAGAATTGCTTTATTCAAGTTATTTTAAAAACTTAGTAAAAGAAAATAAAGTTAAAGTTTTACATACGTCTAAAGGTGAGTCAAAGTTCTTTTATTATTCTGATAAGTTAGAACGTGAAATGATTGAATTGGGTTTGACCGGAGAGAGATTAAGACCTTTATTGATTAAAAATGATATATATTATCCTATTGTTCTCGGATTTAAAGAGGCAGAAATGATGAGGGCAGAACATATGTTTAACAAAGAGGGAGATATAATCAAAAATTTTTTCAACAAAAAAGTAATAGTGCAGAAAGTTTTACCACAAACTGATACATACATAGATTATTTACATATAGTAAATAAAAACTTTTAGTAGTTATTAATTTTATATATGAAACAAAACAAAACACTTTTAGGATTGGGAGTTGTGGTTACTATAGTTGTTGGCATGATAACAATAGGTAGTAAAGTTCGTTTAAATAAACAAAACGGTAATAAACAAAATAATGCTCCCACGATCGTTACTATGAGAAAAGTTCAACCAAAGGAAGAAAAAAAGGAAGGACAGTATACGTTTGAAGATGTTGCATTACATTCAAAACCTGAAGATTGTTAGTTTGTGGTTAATGGTAAAGTGTATGATGTTACAAATTACATAAAGATGAATAAGCATCCAGGAGGAAAAATAATTATTGAAGGTTGTGGTAAAGATGCTACGGAGTTATTTAATACGAAAGGAGGAAGAGGAGAGGGACATTCAGAAAAAGCATGGAATTTTCTAGAAAATTACTATATTGGAGTTTTAGATAAGTCCGAATAAAACAAGTAATTCTTGTTTACTAAGAAAAAGTAATCAATTGTAATTCTTCTATGCTTTTTGAGTTGGTAAAGATCATAGCGAGGCGATCAAGGCCTATTGCGATTCCCGAACATTTGGGAAGATTTTTTACTACATGTAAAAATTCATAATCTTCTTTATGCATTTCTAAACCCCTTTTTTTACGCTCTTTAAGATCGTGTATAAAACGTTTTTTTTCAATATTAAATGATTGTCCCGAAGTTTCTTGAGCACAATTACCAAGTTCAATTCCTTCAATATAACATTCAAACCGTTTCGCTACGAGTTTTTTTTTATCGATTTCTGCGAGCGCAGCTAGCTCAATTGGATATTCGTAAACAATTGTTGGTCTTCCGTTTGTTCCTAAGTTTGGCTCTACTTCTTGTGTATATATCTGGGACCACACATCAGTGTAAGAAAATCCTTTGGTATTATATCCCCTTTTTTCAGCTTCTTCAAAAAATGTACTTTTATTAAAAATATTTTTTATTTGGGCATATTTAGCAAAAGCCGATTCTATGGTTATGTATTCCCAGTTTGTTAAATCTACTAATTTATTTTGATACATGAGCGTGGTTTTTTTGTAGAGTTTTTGCGCGATTTCTTTAAACATTGATAGAACATCATTCGCTATATCAAAATAGTCTGCGTTGATTTTATAGAATTCGAGCATAGTAAATTCAGGCATATGAAACGAAGATGCTGGTTCTTTATTTCTAAATGATTTGGTAATGGTAAAAACACTTCCGATTTTAGGGATGAGTCTTTTTAAGAACAGTTCTGGTGAAGGAATAAGGTAATAGTCTTTTTTTTTGTTTTCATGAAAAAATGTAGTTTTAAATATTTCAAGATAACTTTCTGGAATTAATGCTGGCGATATAATAGGAACTATAACTTCATTATAACCATTCTTTGTAAGAAAATCAGATACGATTTTTTTTATCTTTATAAATGTATTATGCTTAGATAGGTGGTTTGTGTAAGTGTAAATCATAATCGTTATATTATATTTTATTTTTATTCTTAAGCATATTGACGACCTCATCATCAGAAACTTGGTGAAAATCTTTATAGAAACTTCCGATACTGCTGGATTCAAAATATTCATGAAGGGTTACTCCTCTAATTCCTGTCTCTTTTTTTAATTTTTCAAAATTATCATGCGCAGCTACAGGACAAGCAAAAATTATCTGAGAAGCGCTTCTCTTTTTAAGCGAAAGAATTGCTACATATGCGGTAAAACCCATAGCGAGGCCATCATCAACAAGAATTATAGTTTTATTTTTTAAAAGCCGAAGTTTATTATTTTTTCGATAGAGCAGAATACGTCTTTTTAATTCTTTTTTTTCCCGTTCTATAATTTTTTTAATCTCTTCTTTAGAGCAATGCATATATGAGATTAGTTGTTCTGAAATAAAAGTTGTATTAAGCTCGGAAATCGCTCCAATTCCAAGTTCAGGGTCATTTGGTAATGCAACTTTTCTTGATATATATATGTTTAAAGGTAAGCTTAATACCCTGGCGATTTCTTTGGCAACAACTACTCCTCCGCGAGGAATACCAAGGACAATGACGTTATCTCTGTTTTGGTATTCAAAAAGTAAATTAGCCAAAAGATGACCTGCTTGTGTTCGATTTTCAAAAACCATAAAAGTATTATATTCGGATTGTTATTAGTTTATAATATTTAACGGTATGGAAAAACAAGTAGAAAGAAAGATAGGAACATATCTTGTGCGGAGAACATCACTTCTTTTAATAGTTCGGATAATCTTATTGGAAGTGTTATTTTTATTTATACAC
>JAWABG010000075.1:0-7239 GCA_038884715.1 Candidatus Woesearchaeota archaeon
ACAGAATCAAAAATATTATGGGATGAATCAGATTTCATATTTAAAAATGAGGTTCTTCCAATAGAAATATCTAGAGGATGTATATTTGATTGTACATATTGTAATTTACCAATTAGAGGAAAAAAGAAATTAGAAAATATAAAAACAAATAATACATTAAAAGAAGAATTGATTAGAAATTATGAACTTTTTAATGTAAATTCTTACTTTTTTTGTGATAGCACACTTAATGATTCTACTCAAAAATTAATAAATTTACATAGTGTTATATTAGATTTACCATTTAAAATTCAATTTAGTTCTTATTTAAGATTAGATTTGATTAACGCCCATCAAGAACAAATTGATATTTTAAAAGAAATGGGATTAAAATTTGCTGTATTTGGTATAGGTTCATTAAATGAAAAATCTCTTAAATTGATAAGAAAAACTTTTTCTAGGAGTAAAATGGAAAATATAATGTTAAGATTAAAAGAAAAATGGGGCAATGATGTACTAACAACAGGCTCTTTTATTTATGGTTTACCTGCTGAAACACCAGCTACTCTTATAGATTTAGAAAAATGGTTAATAGAAAATTCTTTAAATTATTTTGATTATGTTGATGTATATCCATTACGATTAAGTTTGAATGATAAAGTTAATAATAATTTAAAATCTAATATAGCTATAAATTTCCAAAATTTTGGGTTTAAAAAAGACACTACTGAACAATTAAAAAATTATAATTGGATTTCAGAAACTGCTGGTATAGATTATGTTTATGCTAATAGAAAGTCTGAAGAAATAATTGAAATACTTCACAAAGATAATAGATGTAAATATGCTAATATAAATGCAATTGGCTCATATAATTCAGGGTTAACATTTGATGATTTAAAAAATAATACATATTTAACAATAAAACAAAAATTATTAGAAAATAATATTTATTTTAGTAAAATTAAAGAATATAAAAATAAACTTTATGGTTAACGCATTACTTTTTACATCTACCAAAATGTCTCATAATATGTATATAAGAACGTCAGGTTCATATCGTATTGCTACTGAAATACGAAAAGCGGGATATACATGTCAGGTGATTGATTTTTTTGATATGTTTTCTTATAATGAATATAAAAAAATAATAGATAAGTATGTAAATGATAAAACATTAATGATTGGATTTTCTAATACATTTATGAATGTTGGTAATTTACCGTCATATTATAAATTACACTTCCCATGTATTTTTGATGTAAAAGACAGAATGGAATATTTGATTTCATTGGCAAAAAATAAAAATAAATATATCAAATCGGTGATTGGTGGGCCGAGGACTATGAATTTAAACCCTGAAGATTATCCATATATTGACTTGTTTGCTTTGGGTTATGCAGATGAAAGTGTTATTGAAATACTTCATAAAATAGAAAATGAAAAAGATACAATTTCAAAAAATAAAATAATAGATGGTTATCCTGTAAAACCATTTAAAAATTTTAAATTTACAGAATCAAAAATAGAATGGACAGAGCATGATTTTATTGATAGAAATGAAACCTTACCAATAGAAATTTCAAGAGGATGTAAGTTTAAGTGTGCATTTTGTAATTTCATGTTAACAGGTAGAGGAAATTATAAAATGGGAGATTATGTCAAATGTGAAAAAACTTTATATGAAGAATTTATGTCTAATTATGAAAAATATGGGACTACAAATTATTATTTTTGTGATGAAACTCTTAATGAAAGTATAGAAAAATTAGAACATTTACATGGTATAATAAAAAAATTACCATTTAAGATACAATATTCATCTTTTATGAGACATGATCTCATTTATCATCATAAAGATATGGCTGAAATAATGCTTGATATGGGACTTAGGAGCGCTATTTTTGGTATAGAAACTTTTAGTGATTCGGCAGGAAAAATAATAGGTAAAGGATTAGGTCAAGAAAAAACAAAGGAATTACTATTTTTATTAAAGAATAATTTATGGAAAAATGATGTTAGTATTCATTCATCATTTATTTGTGGTTTACCAACAGAATCTCCAGAGGAATTTAAGCTGAACATATTATCATATTTTTCATCACCAACATGTTCATTAGATTCATTAAGTATTACTCCATTATTTACATTTCCAGAAAAAAATAATGAAAATGTTATAAGATATAATCTTTTATCTAAGTTTGAAAAACAAAAAATATTTAATATAGTAAATAAAGATAATATCACAATAGTGAATGATTCTTGGAATAGTCTAGATATGATGAATGTTATAAATGAAATAAATAATAATGAGATAATAAAACAATCTAGAAAAATATCTACCTGGTTTTTAATGTTTTTATTACAGTTTATGAAATTTGATGATATTCGGGTAATGAAATTGGAAGATGCTATCAAAAACCAAACATTAATGACACTTCTATATCAAAAAATATTAAAATATAAAATTAGAATACTCAATTAAAACATATGACTTCAATGAAATAAAATTATATTATTTCAAATATATGATCATTCTTTTTATCCCATATTATAATAATGTGGTTATAACCTGCTCTTTTACAACTATTTTGTTTTGCCAAATTTTTATCCATTTCTTTCATATATGAATAAGTTGATTTAACTTCTATTAACATATTTTTAGAACGTATGAAAATATCAGGATAATAAATTCTCTTTTTTCCATCAAAATAATATTCTATTGTAGGTATTTCTATTCGAAGATTAGTAAAATCATTTTCATTTATTCCTGCTTGTATTAAATAATCTATTACGTTTCCTTCATATCCTTTAACTCTATATTTTTTCCCGGTTGGAGATATATATTCTTTAAATTTATATGAATTTTTAATTTTATTTAAAATACATTTTTCGTATATTTCTGGATTTTGTAATGCATATTCTACACCATAACGTTTTATTAATATATTTTTAATTTTATTTCTTATTTTTTTAGATTTTAATGGATTATCAACACCATACTTTTTTTGAAGTGTTTGTTTAGTTTTTGTTGGATTAAATCCATCCTGTCCATAACACTTAATTTGTGTTTCTTTTGATTTATTTCTTATTATTTTATTTTGTTGTGGACTATCAACACCATATCGTTTTTGCATACTAGATTTTATTTTTTTCTTAATTTCATCTGATTGAAAAACATTATCTACGCCATATTTTTCTTTTATTGCTTTTTTATTTTCTGGAGTATTAAACCCACCTGGTCTATATCCTAATTTTTTATACTGTTCTTTACAAAAAAATTTATATTGTTTTGATTGTGTATAATGTTCTGACCCATATTTTTTTAATGATGTATTTTTAATTTTTTCATTTCTTTTTGGATTTAATGCTGCACATTTTTTAGAACATGTTTCATTGAAACCTTCTTTAAGACTTTTAAATCTGACAGGATTTCCACACATTATACAAATTGGTCTAATAAAACAATTATTTAACAAACCCCATTCTTTTTCTTTTTTTGTTTTAAATGTATTTAAATTGTTAATTTCCATTTTATTTCTATAATCAAAAAATTTAATTCAACTATTTAATATCATATTATTTTCTTCATTTATTATTTTTTAATTTTATTTTTAAGCTAAAAATTTTTTAAAAAAAGAATTAAATTCATTATAAATGTTGTTTAAATTCATATTTGTGATTCCTGGATTAACATGATTAGGTTTAATATTTATAAATAAAAAAAATATTTTAATATAAGTTTCTAAATATATTATAAAGATATTTTTAAATAATTTCTAATATGAAGAGGAGATAAAATATGGCTACATTAGTTTCACCTGGAGTTTCTGTTACAATAGTAGATGAATCATTCTATATTCCTGTTTCTGCACCAACAGTTCCACTATTCTTTATTGCCACTAAATCTGGTAAAATGCAGCCAAATGGTTTAACTCCTGCAGCGGGTTCAAATGAACATTCTGTAGTTAGAACTGTTACATCTTTAGGTCAATCAACTCAATTATATGGCATTCCTAGTTTTAGAGAAGACATTAATGGACAATATCACGGTGATGCAAGAAATGAATATGGTTTATTTGCCCTTAATCAATTTTTAGGAGTTGGTAATAGAGCATTTGTAGTAAGAGCGAATATTGATTTAACAGATGCAACATTAACTTTAGTAAGACCTGATACAATTGTTTCTACTGTTCCAACATTTGTTGGTGTTGGTAATGGTGTGTTAAGTGCAATTACCCCACAATCTCAAACTGTTGTTGAGACAATCACTTTAACATGTATTGTTGGTGATGTTGTTGCTTCTCAATTTACTGTAGAAGGTTCTCAGTCTGGATTAATTGGTGTTGCAACAAATAACCAAAATTTTGTATCTTCTCGTGTCAACTTTACATTAACTAACGGTTCAACCAATTTCTCAGTTGGTGATAAATTTGTATTTTCATTTGTTTATGACGCATCAACATCTTATAATGGTGTTAACCCAATTGTTGGTAATGGAGGATTTACTTCATTAACTATTGATACTTTGGTTGTGCCAGAAACTTGGACAATTGAATTTACATCACCTACAACATTTAATGTAACTGGTTCTTTATCTGGTCCATTTACTGCAGGTTCGGTTGGTGTACCATATGATAACAACTATTTAAATTTCCAAATTGACGAAGGTTCAATACCGTTTGCAGTAGGTGACACTTTTGAAATTACATTAATTTCTCAAACAATTTCAAATCCATTGGGGGCAAATGATGCAGCTAAAAGAGTTGCTATTAAAACAGCTCTCCAAGCAGAAATCAACAGTAATACAGAAGTTAGGTCAGAAACATATGAATATAATTTAATTTTATGTCCTGGTTATCCAGAAGTTGTTGATGAATTATTAGCATTATCAGTAGATATTATGGATGAAGCATTTGTTATTGCTGATACTCCCGTAGATAAAACCCCAGAGCAAGTTGCGGTTTGGGCATTAACAACTGATAGATATAATAGCTCAAGCGTTGCTTATTATTATCCATGGGGTTTAGCATCTAATCTTGATGGTAAAGATGTTGTTTGTGCTCCATCTGGTATTGCATTACGTACATATGCATATAGTGATAATATCTCATATGTTTGGTTTGCACCAGCAGGGGCAAGACGTGGTTTGGTAACTGGTGTATCTAAAGTTGGTTATGTGACTGGCACATTAGGAACTGCAACTACATTTGTTGAATGTAATCTTAACCAAGGTCAAAGGGATAATTTATACGAATTCTTCAAAAATATTAACCCAATTGTTTATTTCCCAGGAAGAGGTATACTAATTTGGGGTCAAAAGACATCAGCAACAGCTGCGTCTGCTCTTGATAGAGTTAATGTTGTTAGAATGTTAATGTACTTAAAGCGTTCATTACGTAAAGGTGCGTTCCCATTCGTCTTCGAGCCTAATGATCAAGTCACAAGAGATAACCTAAAAGCTGCAGCTGATGGCTTCTTAAATGATATTCTAATCAAGCGTGGATTATATGACTTTGCCACATTAAGTGATGAAACAAATAACACACCTGATCGTATAGATAGAAATGAATTATGGTTAGATGTTGCTGTTAAACCAATGAAAGCAGCAGAATTTATATATATCCCAATAAGAGTTGTATCTACTGGTGCAACAATTTAAGAATAATAAATTAGTTTGATCTTAATGGAGAAGTTTTCAAAACTTCTCCATTTTTATTTTTCTAATACCCATTTACTAGTTCCACAATCCCATATTCTATTATATCCATTATTTTTCATATTTTCCCATTCTGATAATTGTGGGTTAAAATCATTTAATATTTTATGAAGTTTATGTTTTTGAAATTTTATTCTATTTTCTATTATTATGGAAGATTTTTTGAAATAATGATATGCTGGTTTTGAATTAGATATAATCTAAATCCATTTTTCTTATATACGTTACCAATACTAAATCGTCTATCAGAAAAAGATAAGATTGATCCATTATTATGTTTAATAAAATATGAAAGTAATTTACTAAATCCACCAATTACATTATAAAAGTTTAATGTGCAGTATCTTATTAATTCCCATTTAATATTTTTATCAAATCTAGATTTTGAAAACGTCATAAGTGATACTAACATATCTTCAAAATATAAACCAATATTAATAGATGACGGTGCATCTCCTTGAATGTGATTCATGTTTAAAAATTTTGATTTATCATTATTTGTTACTTCTCGTACCTCACATTTTCTTCCATATATTTTTTATTTTTATTTAATAATGATGATATTTTTGACTTGATAATATCTGTCTTTAATATCCATTCATTTTCAAAAATCTGGATCAATTGAATTCCTAATTTTTCTGACATTTCTAATTTTTTTAAGTGGTAATCTCAGAATGCCAATATAAGCCATTAAATTCTATGCCAATTTTATGATCTGGAAGATATAAATCAATTTCATATGGTTTAATTAATTGTCTATCTCCAATAATAAAGTTTATGTTACCAAATGATTTAATATAATCTAAAATTTTAATTTCGGAGTTTGAACGACTTCTATTAAAAGACAAAATATTATGTTTTTCAAAATACTTATAAACAGTGTTTGATGCTACACCTAAAATTTCACTTATTGTACTCATACAATAATGTTTTGATAACTCAATACAATAATTTTTATCTTTTAATAACTTTACTTTGTTTCCTAATTTCATCGTTTGGTAATTTCCACCATATTTTTTATTATGTGTTTCTTTTATTTTATTTTTTACTATATCATTTTGAAATACATTATCTGTCCCATATTTGCATTTAACAGTTCTTTTTATTTTTTGTTTTAAATATTCAGAACCTAATCCAATCCCGCCATATTTTTCTTTTATTTTTTTTATATTTTCAGGGAGAGCTAAATTAGATTTAACGCCATATTTTGTTAAACATATTTTTTGTGCTTTAGTGAAAGTGGATGATCCTGGCATTCTAGAACATTTAAAGGAGCAAAACGTAGAAAAAATATTTTTGTTAGTTATGTAACGTGTTGGTTTTTTACATATTTCACAAAAACATGCTGATAAGGCTACATTTTTTAAAATAAAATGAATTTTATCTCTTAGATTATAATGACTAATTATAATATGGTTCTGGATATAGTTATTAACATATTGTTTATTTCATTTTTATTTTTAAATCTATTTCTATTATTATATAAGAATGTATGACTTTAAATCTAACTTAATTTTAAAAATGATAAATATTAAATAAAC
>JAWABG010000076.1:0-7166 GCA_038884715.1 Candidatus Woesearchaeota archaeon
TGCGGAATGACAGAGAAACAAAATTATTTCATATTTCAGATTAATTACAAAACTTACTAAACTACATTGCCATTATCATTTATAAAAATATGATTTTGTCGCTAGTTACAGCTTTATGTCTATATTCTTTCATCAACTAATTTGGAGATGATCCAGAAAATAAAAAATAATCTATATTAGAAAGAGTTATAATAGAAAAAAGCTATTTTACATATAATTATAATCGATAATAAAATACAAACGAGGGGTATCGGGGCTGGGCCCCGCCTGGTCTGCAAAACCAGTGGATGCTCTGGACAAGAAGCTATGGTGGGTTCGATTCCCACTACCCCTCTCCATAGAATACAGTTTTTATATTCTTATTTCCATAAAAAAATGCATCATATAATTTTAGGTACCGCAGGACATATTGACCATGGAAAAAGCGCTTTAGTTAAAGCATTAACAGGTATTGACCCCGATAGACTAAAAGAAGAAAAAGAACGCGGAATAACCATTGATCTCGGTTTTGCTTACCTTAAATATACTAATGGACTTACAGTTGGAATTGTAGACGTGCCGGGACATGAACGTCTTGTGAGAAATATGTTAGCAGGTGCAGGTGGTATAGATATTGTTCTTTTTGTAGTAGCTGCCGATGAGGGAATTATGCCACAAAGTATTGAACACTTTAATATATGTAATCTCTTAAAAATAAAATCAGGGATTGTAGCAATTACTAAATGCGATCTTGTCGATAAAGATTGGCTTGATCTTGTAAGAAACGATGTCAAAGAATTTTTAAAAGACTCCTTTCTCGAAAATTCAGAAATAATTAATGTTTCGACTATCACAATGGAGAATATTGAATTATTGAAAGAGAAAATTAAACAAGAATCTTTGAAAGTTAATCCAAAATCAACAAAAGGAATTTTTAGGCTGCCTATTGATAGAGTTTTTACACTGAAAGGGTTCGGCACTGTAGTAACCGGAACTGTTTTTTCTGGAAAAATAAGTGTTGGTGAAGAAGTTGATATTCTCCCATGTAAAGTAAGAACTAAAATTAGAGGGTTACATTGTCACGGTCAAAGCGTTAACGAAGCTTATGCAGGACAAAGAGTTGCAATAAATCTTCAGGGAGTTGACAGGGATTTATTAAAAAGAGGAGATACTGTTGTAAATATTGATAGATTAGTTCCTGCATACCAAATCGATGCAAAAATAACATTACTGTCTCATGTAAAAAGTCTCAAAAATAGAGAGATTGTACATTTTCACATAGGTACTTCCGAAAAGACTGCAAGGACTATATTATATGGAAAAAATGAATTAAAAGCCGGTGAAACTTGTTACTGTCAATTCCGGCTTAACGAACCGGTAATTACAATGTCGGGTGATAGATTTATAATTAGAAGAGTTACACCTATTGATACAATAGGTGGAGGTGAAATACTTGACCCTTCATCATATAAAATTAGTCATCGAAAAAGCATTAATGAGTTAACTTTTTTTGATAATGGTACTTTAACTGAAAAAATTGCATTAAGAATTAAAAGAACATCAATAAATGGTATAAGATTATCTTCATTAGAGGGCTGGATAAATGCAGATATACCCGAAATACATGCATCTGTAAATGATTTAAGATCAAGGCAATTAGTTTACCAATATGATGATATGATTTTTCATTCTGAAGCTATTAGAATTTTTCAAGATATAATAATAAAAAAGTTAGTGGAATACCATAAAAATAACCCAATAAAACAAGGAATCCCGAAAGAAGAACTCAGGAATTATGTAAAAGTAGATGTTAAGATATTCAACAGCCTTTTATTATCTATGAAAGATATTCATATAGAAAGAGAGCTTGTTAGACTTTCTTCTTTTAAGCCTTTATTAAATAAGAAGGATGAAGTCAATAAAGATTTAATACTTCAAATACTTAATAAAACAGGGACAGAACCACCTAATATAGAGGAATTAAGCAAAATCCTTAACATTGAACAAAAATATATATTAAATATGTTGAAATTAATGGAAAAGGAAGGTCTCGTAATAAAAATAAGCAATTCTATTTATGTTAAATCAGATTCTTATCAAAAAGGTCTTGAAAATCTGAGAAACTTTTTTAGGGAAAAACCTTTCATTACAGTTAGAGAATTCAAAGATATTTTTCCTACAAATAGGAAGTGCGCAATACATTTTCTTGAGTATCTTGATTCTATTAAAATGACAAAAAGAGTGGGGGATGCGAGGCAATTAATTAACTAATTCTTATTTTTCATTATAAATGATTTCAAGGCGTTAATTGAGGTATCGATTTCTTCTTTAGTATTAAAATAAGACAACGAAAATCTTATTGTACCGTTTGGAAATGTATTTATGGTCTTATGAGCTTCAGGTGCACAATGGAGCCCTGAACGTACACAGATTCTATAATTTTTATCTAAATAATCTGCGACTTCTGAAGGCTGAAATCGATTAACATTGAATGACACAGTGGATACTCTATCAACATCAGGAGCATATATAGTGATTTCTTCAATTTCTTTCAATCTCTTTATTAAATAATCTGTTAACTGTTTTTCATATTTGATTATATTTTCAATCTTTTTATCTAAAATAAATTCAATGCCTGCGGATAACCCAGCAAATCCAGGCGTATTAAGTGTTCCAGATTCATATTTATCAGGTAGAAAGTCTGGATGAATAATTTTTTCGGATTGACTTCCAGTTCCACCGAACATTAAAGGTTCAAGTTCTTCATTATTTTTAATAATTAAAGCACCTGTTCCCTGCGGTCCAAAAAGATGTTTATGGCCTGTAATAGCAATAAAATCAAATGGAGATTTTTTCAAATCAATTTTTATTGTTCCTGCTCCTTGTGCAGCATCTAGTAGAATTTTTATGTTATGAGATTGAGCGATTTCTCTTATTTTTTCTATATTCATTTTAGTCCCTGTAACGTTTGATGCGGAAGTAATTACTATAAGTTTTGTTTTATCTGTTAATGAAGTATAAATATTTTTTGGATTTATCTGACCGTTTAAATCCGCATTAATTATCGTTACTTTAATACGCCTTTTTTCCTTTAAATAAGTTAATGGTCTTAATACAGAGTTATGTTCCATTGAAGTTGTAATAACTTCATCTCCTGTATTTAAGATACCGTTGATGACAATATTAAGAGATTCTGTAGCATTTTTAGTAAGAATTATATTTTCAGTCTTATCAAAATTAAATAATTCGCCTATTTTTTCTCGACAATTATAAATTATTTCAACAGCTTTTACAGAAAGACTATGACCTGATCTTCCTGGATTAGCATTTCTTTTATTTATACATTCACATATAGCTTTAATCACAGAAGGCGGTTTAATTCCAGAGGTTGCTGCATTATCAAAATAGATAACTTTTTTCCCCATTATAGAGTAATAACTTTCGAGGATTTTAGCATTGTTTCAGAAATATCATACATGTTAGAAATTTTACCTACAGCTAATTTATCTTTAATATTATAAAAACTGAGACAAGTGCCACATACAAGAATTTCGACGCCCTTTTCCTCTAAATTCTTAAGATATGGAATAGTTTCTGCTCCATCAACTGTAAGTTTTACCCCACTATTCATAAAACATAGAGTCTTAGGCTGGACAGACAAATCTTTAATTGTTGATATGAAAGCTCTCATAAGATTATAGCCAAGTTCGTCATTACCATGTCCAATACGGTCTTTATTAATAAAAATAGTTGTTCCAAAATTTATTTGTGAAGTTGAACATATATATTCATCTTTTTCAACATTTTTAGGTATTTTATTTGTTTTTTTAGTATATATATAAAATGAACCATTATTTTCTTCGACTTTATTAATATCTATACCTGAATGAGATAAAAATCTAAGAACATTATCCCTTGATTCAGATGTGCCAACAATAATTACTAATTCTTCTCCTTTAGCTTTTTCTAAGCCTTCTTTTGTTTTAATTACAGGTTGAGGGCAGGGTAGTCCTCTTGCATCAATTTCTATAGACATTAAATCCTCCTTCTTTTAAACAAAATTAAATTTCTTGCTTTTTGCTTTATCTTCCCATCTATAAATATTTTCATAAGTAATATTATTTTTCTTTAAAACTTTTTCTACTAACTCTTTATCTTTCCATAAAATTTTACAACAGAAACCACATTCTGAGCTTAATTCTCTTGGTACTGGTATAGTTTCTGATTTCAAACGATTATTATCGAGGACTCTTTTCGCTTTTAATGCAAAATGGGAATTATAAAAAGTAATTATAGCGTAACTATTCATTTTATATACTATATTTTTATTAATCTAAATATTTTTTAACAAATAGATAATAGTGATTGAAAACGACAAATTAATAGAAAATAACTATATATTATCTGGAAGTAAAACTACTAATTTAAAAACTGAAAGTATAACTTTAAAAAATTGAATATTATTAAAGTTAAATGATTTATTAACTAACCTTTTTTAGAAAATTTAGTTTTTTTTTGAAAAAGAAAATTATCATATTTAATCTAATATTACAGCAATAATATTAATTAGTAATTTAAAAAAATTATGTCTATTCTTAGTTTTTTAAATATTTTCTTAAAGTTAATCAAATTATTTATTAAATTACAATATATTATTAAATTTCTAAAGAGCGATCAAGTAATATTTCAAAGTAAATTGCCATGTTTTAAAAGCATATGCTATAAGAATTTGATACAGGAATTATTAATTTTAAACTAAAAACATGAATAATTAGAAAAAGAGCATCTGTAACATATTAAAAAGATTAAATTCATTATCTGTCTTTTAATAAGTTCGTATATGAGAAAAAGGGTTATATTATAACAAAAAATAAAAAAGACATATATTATTTTACATAATATATCTTATCAGACATATTAAATTAACAATGATTGTTAATAAACTGTTATTAATTATGTTCAAAAACACATAACGGGCATCTCTATTGCAGAATTAAGCGAATTTGATTATGATTTAGGCAGAAAAAATATATTGAAATTATAATATGTTATATTTTGTTTATTGGGATTCCTATAAGGTTGTTTTTTTCATTTTGTAAAATCTTCGATTTTATGCATGATTTTAAAGGCAAATCATTTGATATGACAGAGATTTTTAGAAAATTCTCTGAAGTGCCTGTGTATAACTTTTCACTAATCTTTTTTTCAATAATAATATTTAATTCTTTTCCGAGTTGCTTTTCATAATAATTTTTCTTTTTTATTTTATTTATGGATTGTAACTCTAAACACCTTTTTTTCTTTTCCCCATTATTTATTTGATCGTTATAGTTATAAGCAGGAGTTCCTTCTCTGGCTGAGAAAGGAAAAATATGAATATATGATATTGGTAAATTTAAGATAAGATTTTTCGTATTATCAAACTCTTTTTCAGTCTCACCCGGAAATCCAACAATAATATCAGTTCCAATGTTTATATTGTTAACTTTTTTCGCTATTTTTTCAATTTTTAAAGAATAAAATCTTGTATTGTAATTCCTATTCATAAGTCTAAGTATCCTATCATCCCCGCTTTGTATTGGAATATGTAAATGATTGCATATTCTTTCATCATTCATCATTTCTAATAATTCATCTTCTATCTCGGTAACTTCAAGTGAACTTAATCTAATACGCATAATATTTGTTTTTTTTAATATGATGTTAATTAAATGTGAAAGTTTTACTTTAGGTTCAAGATCATAACCATATGAACCAATATGAATACCTGTTAATACAATTTCATTGTAACCTGAATCAGTGTAGTTTTTAACTTGCTCTATTATTTTTTCTATAGGAATACTTCTTGATTTTCCACGAACAATTCTTACGATACAATATGAACATTTATTATTACATCCATCTTGAATTATTATATATGGCCTTGAGTTAGAAGAATAACTTAAATATTTTATTTCATTATTATTATTTATTAGATTGATTATATTATATTTTTTATCATTAGGAACGACTATGATTTCTTTATTAATTTTTGATATGCTCTCAGAATTAAGGTATGTATAACAACCAGTTACAATTACTTTCGACCCTATTTTTAAAGCTCTTCTTATGAGTTGTCTTGATTGATAGTCACTTTTTGATGTAACTGAGCAGGTATTAATAATGCAATAGTCAGGATTATCATTTAAATTAACTATAGATATTCCATTATTTATTAAATTACCTTCTATAAATGAACTTTCAGCTTGATTTACTCTACAACCAAGTGTAAGGATTGAAACCTTCATTAAATTAAAGGGTTCCCTTCGAGTGAATGTTTTCTTCCCTTTGATATAAAAACATTGATTATATCGCCTTGTTTAAAATTATGTGCATCTATTGTAACAATTTTATTTGTTCGGGTTCTGCCTGATAATCTATTAACATTCAATTCGTCATAACCTTCTATTAAAATTTCTTGAACAGTTCCTTCGAGTGATTTATTTTTTTGCTCGGTAATTTTATCTTGCGAACTAAGTATTTCAGAAAGCCTTTCAGATTTTATATTTTCATCTATCTGATTATCCATTTTTTCCGCTTTTGTACCCGGTCTTGGTGAAAATTTAAAAGCAAATATACCATCAAATTCTATTTCTTTTAAAGCTTTTAAAGTAGCTCTATGATCTCTTTCGTTTTCACCGGGGAATCCTGAAATAATATCTGAAGTGATTGATATATCTGGAATCTTTTTTCTTAACATGTTCACTCTTTCCATATAATCTTTCAAAGAATATTTTCTATTCATTCTTTCGAGTATCTCATCAGAACCTGATTGCAAAGGCAGATGAACGTGTTCGCATACTTTATCAAGTTCTTCAATTGCATATATTAAATCTTCTGATAAATCTTTTGGATGAGATGTCACAAATCGAATTCTTTCGATTCCTTCTATTTTATTGATTTTTCTCAATAGCTGTGTGAAATTAATATCACTATAATACGAATTTACATTCTGACCAAGCAGTGTTATTTCCTTGTATCCTTTTTCTGCAAGTTCAACAATTTCTTTATAGATATTTTCGCTCGGACGTGACCTTTCTCTACCTCTTGTATAAGGTACAACACAATAACTACAATAATTATTACAACCGTACATTATAGTAACCCATGCTGATATATTATTAGTACGTTTTACAGGAAGGTCATAT
>JAWABG010000077.1:0-7149 GCA_038884715.1 Candidatus Woesearchaeota archaeon
GGGTCCTAAATCGTTTACAAAACATAGCTGAACAAAGAGGCATAAAGCTAGTGAATGTTTCACCGGCATATACCTCTCAGCGATGTTCTCACTGTGGCACAATACATGAAGAATCTCGCAAAGGCGAGAATTATTCATGTAAGGTGTGCGGGATGAGAATGGATGCTGATTATAATGCAGCCATTAACATCCTGCATAGAGGAGCTTATAGTCCCTCTTTATCACAAGCTAAAACTAGTCTTATTGAAAATTTTCAATAAAATTAGTAACTATTGGCAATTCTTCCTCTTCCTCTTCCTCTTCTTCTCCAGCCATTAGTTTTTCTTTTGCTTTTCCTATTTTAAGACTTTTACTGCCTTTAATATTTACTCTTCCAATTTTTTCAGTTGGTAAAGCTGTTGATTCCGAGAGAGCTAATTCTAATTTCAAAACTAAATATACATCGCCCTTTGTTTCAACATCCTCACTAATAACTTTACTGAGCTTATAAAAACCCTGAGATCCCTCATATTTTTCATAATCTTCACCTAATACATGTAAAAAATATGGTGTTTTATTAATATAACTATTAACTCTTTGTGGATCTATACTAACATCACCGGCTATTTCTTTTTGAGTTTCATCTAAAGAAAGTCCTATATTTTTGGATATTTTGGTTAGATTGAGCTTTTGTACAAGAATAAGTTTATTTTTTTTATCTGGTATTTGTTCAACCATATATCCATCGATAAAGCCGTCCGGATTATTAAATTCTGTAACATCTTCTGGATCTGCTTTATCATAAAAATTACCCAATTCTGGATCAATTTTAAATACAAAACCCTTTCTTGTATCAGGAGAAGCTATTATTCCGTTTAATATTTCCGATGCTGCTTCAAAAAATAAATGTAATTTATTATTTAAATATTCTTTAAATTCTCTCATTGTTTCCTCCAATTTTCTCCAAGTGTTTCGAATAGTGATAATTTTTTATCTATATACCAATTATATTCTTGATGTTGTATCATAGCTATTTCTTTTTCTTTTTCTATACTTACAGGTATATGCATATAATTTGCAAACTTAGTACCTAAAGGAAAAACACTCATTAAACCAACAGGTGTTTGTTTATACTTATCTTTTTGTTTATCTATATATTCTATACCAGTTTGTGGTACTTTTTCGATTTTTGTTCCTATATTAGCGTCCATGTCAGATATAAGTTTCTTTTTATCTTCTGTAAAAGTTCCTCTTTTATTTTCAACATCATCATCATAAATAATTTTAGTATCACTCTCATAAGCTAAATTCATTATAAATTTTTTATTTAATGCTTTTTCAACATCTTCAATTTGAAATATTGATGGCCAGAAATATATTTCTTTGGAACTAACTACCCCTATTCTTATTCCAGGCCAATATCTAGCCTCGTCAAAAAGCTCATTAGCAAAATTTGATCTTTTTTTATCCTCGCTTATAATTTGTTCTATTTCTTTTTCAGTTATTGGATTTTTATAAATATCTGCATTATCTGCTCGTATTTCAGTATGAACAGTATGTGTAGGTAATCTTTCGGCTCCTACATACACTTCACTAAGAGATTTGATTTTTTTATCCAAATAATTCGAATAACTACTCATATTATTCTCCAAATTCTCCAATCGGTTCTGTTTCTGATTTATCATATCCAAATTTCCATCTCATATTTTTAAGTTTTTCCCAGGCTTTTTCTAGAGCTTCTACATAATCGTTTACCTGAACAACAAGAGTCGATTTGGTTATTGGATCTGTAAAGAAGGCTGTATTTTTATAATGAGATGGTAAACTTTCATCATATTCTAAAAATCCATTAAATATAAGTTTAAGCTTTTCGGCAATTTGTTTTGCCCATCTTAAAATTTTAGGATCTACAATTTCAGCTTCTGTTAATAAATTAAGTTCTTTATTTTCAAATAAAAATATTAATTGCTTAGTTATTAAATATTCTTTATACTCTTTTACTGGTTCTTCATTTTCTTTATCATTGTATTCATCATCTTCTTCATCGTTTTGTAATTCTAAATCTACTATATCTTTATAACTATATAAATCTATCTTAAATAAATCTGTTTCGTTGAACTTAACAAACTCGGCTTTTTTATCTTTATCATCCAAGTCTATTTCTTTCCAATCACCATCTTCGTCCATATATTCCTTAATAGCATCAAGAGGAACATTTCTAGCAAAAACAATATGTAAACCTTCATCGTCTTCCATTTCAACAGCTCTTGCTGAATCAAGAGTTGCAACAATTAATTTGTCTTTTTCAAATTCTTTATATTTATCAACATCTTTAACTCCATAATAAAAATCAAACATTTCCCCTTCAACCTTTGGTTTTTCTTCAGGTATTGGACTTTGTAATGGAATACCTATAAACTCATCTCTTTTTCTTCCTCTCATTTTCTCACCAAGCTGAGCAGCTCTTTTATCCTTCTTGACCAAATCAATAGGTTTATATCTAAGTTGTTCTTCTGGTGTAAGTGATTTAATTTTTACAAAATTCATTTTACCAGAAGGAGTTCTATGCCACACTCTTCTTTCACGCCACTCCACAGAAGGCGGCATATATTTTTTTGTATATTCTGTTAAATATTTTATTAAGCTCATAAATTTTCCAACCTCTGTTGTTTTAGACATTTTTTAAACTGCACATGAAAGCTTCTCTTGAAGCACTCCAACCAAAATCATTCTTTAAATATTTCTGTACGAACTTAAAAACATAATTAAAATCTTTTAGTTGTCTAGACTCTGATGCTACCATATTTTTATTTTTTGTATTAAAAAATATTAATTGATCTATTTTTTCTTTATTACAATAAACCATTAGTTGAATAACAAGTCCCAACTCTATAAAATCATTAATATCTTGCTCCGAAATATTTGATTTTTTAGTTCTTCTAACAATTTCTTTCAGTTCTTCTTCTGCTTGCTGAATTCTATTTTTAAATGTCTTATAATTATAAAAAACCTTAACTGCAAGTGGTAATACATTTTCCAACTCATTTTCTTCTATGACAGTAAGAAAACTTAAAAACACTTCAAATACTTGTTTGTTAAATGATCCTTGTTGTATTTGTGTTTTGGGTAAAAAACTTTTAAACTTGGTTGTTTTTTTAAAATCTTCTATTGTCTTATTTTGATTTTTCATTTGCCATTTTAAAAACTTTCGATTAATCTGTCTATCATTAAAGAGTTTGATTTGTTCTGGATCATTTAAATCTTTTGTTCCAAAAATATTAGAAATTTCTCTTATAGCTTCATCGCCTTTTTTTAAATCCTTAATTGCACTTCTTAATCTGGCGCGGTCTCCTTTTACCTCGATTTTTCTTCCCTTATCATCAGTTAAGTCTCCTTCACTTAGATCTTCCCTCGAAACATCTTTTTTAGTTTTTCCAGATTTTCTCAAATTAGTAAAAATTCCTAATAGCAACTCTCCTTTGCTAATACTTTTGGTTGAAGATGGTCCTGTTTCATTAAAAAAAGCATTAAGCAAATCATAAGAAACTGCGTTTGTATCTTTATAATGATCCTCAATGTCTTTAATTTTAACAATGGATTCTCTTTCAGGAAAACTAAAAGGATTATTTTTAATTTTTTCTAGTAATGCCGGAAGATTTTCTGGATTTTTAGTATATTGTTTGAATACTGATAAAATAGTATTTCTAAAAGATTTAAGATTAGCCTTACTTTCTAATGTCAATAAACCATCTAAAAAAACATCAAATTTATCTTGATTTAACTCGTTTTTAATTTTTTGTAAGACATCTGGTTGCTTTGTAGGAGAAATTTTTCCCAATACTTCGCCGTGTTCAGTATCAGATAAATTAACGAATTTTTTGTCATCAAATCTCATTATTTTTAATCTCCTAATTCTCTTTTAATGGAGGCCCATCTCTGTGCCAACGACTTACTCGGTCTAATCTTTTTACCACTTCTAGCAGCATTTACGACTTTCTCTAAAGCTTTCTTTAAATTTGTCCATTTCTTTATTGAAGCTTTTTGACCCATCGAAATAGCTCTATTTATTTCATTCTCGAATTTACCTGTAAGAGAATCAATTGATTTTGCTATTCCGTCTTTAGCGGCCGCTTCAGGATCTTCTATATACATTTTTGAATACGTTTCCAAATCCTTAATAAAAGCATCAACATTAATTTTACCCGAAACTAACTTTTTGAAAATATCTAATCTGTCCGCTCTTATAGGAATCAAATTTGTAAATTCATGTGATAGTGCTGGATCTGCCTGTAAAATTTTATATAACGCTTCAGCTTTTTCTTCATCTGTTTGTGTAGAAGCAATAATATTATCGAACTCTGGATTACTTGTAACAAATCCGATAATTTCATCAATTCTATTATTAAACTTAGTGCCAGAACCGTGAATAGGTAAAAAGATATGTTTATTTTCTTTTTTCTTACAATAATTGCACTTCCTACAATCACCCATACAATGTCTAGGATTTATAACTTTAGCTCCAAAATATTCTTTACCCTTAATAGTTCCATCATCAATAGCATTCATAATATCTAAAAATTCTTCATAAGGAACTGCAATAAAAGCATTATCTAACATAAACTGGGAACCATTAATACAAATATTAGAACCTAAATCACCAATATTTAAATCTGTTCTATGTGTATATGTATAAAGAATTAAATCCGAACCTAATTTTTTCAATTCTTCTCCAACCTGCTGTAGTTTTTTAACATCATCAATAGCTCCAATTTTATTTTTCATCTCTTGTGGAACTTTAGCTAGAAGATCTGGATCTGCTGGAAGATTTCTAAATTCACCGGCTTCATTAACTCTAACATATTTAATCTTTTTTAATCTCTTAGCAATTTCATCCAAACCTTTTGCAATAGCAAAAGGTGTTAAACAAGACCATTGTTTTTCATGTCTTATGTTTTTTGCCTTAGCACCAGTCGGCATATCTCTAAATCTCTTTTCCGGTCTTAAAGCATAGCAATAACCATCGGCTGCTAGTTTACATAAGCCAATAATAGCAGACATACATTCTGTCGCTGTTGACATATTAATAATAATTGTATCACCACCTATTTTAACATTTCCTTTAGCAACCTCAAAATGCCTTTCCTCCCCAGTTTCAGGATCTGGAAATGTTACAGTTTTTGAAATATACTTTTCTTCAGCAGCTTCATTAAGAGGATTCTTATCATAATAATCAATGGCTTCTTTATATGTTTTAAACAATTTCTCTTTATACATCAAAATCAAAGCACCTTCATCGACCAACATCGGAATATATTTCATTGGAATTTGAAACTCCAATTCATTATTCTCGTTAATATAACAGCAATCAAAATGAATTGGTAAGCTGATTTCTTTATGATAATAAATATCTTTGAATCTCATATTTTGAATCCTTTTTTATATAGATTGGTACTGCCTAATATTTATAGTCCTAATTTTTTTAATCTTTTAATGGTTTCTTTGGCTGACTTATGAACTATTCCAATTCCGCCATTATCTTCCCAGTTATCTATTTTCTCATCATAATCATCTATAAGAATTCCATTTTTAAACGCATGTTTGCCTTTAGTTCTTGAAAATATTAAAGGTATATCATCGCCTAGTTCTTCCTTAACCCAGATCTTTTTACCTTCTTTACATTCAGCGTATGCTCTGCCAACCTCTTCTTCATAATCTCCGAAGTCTTTATCAGTAACATCTAAATCTTTCCAAGCTTTATTAAAGTCGCAAAGCACGCCATCCATATCAACAAATAGTTTATAGTCTTTATTTTCTTTGAAGTAATAATTTATAAAGCTTATCATATATTAATTGGGGGGTTAGATGTTTGACCCTTAGGAGCTACTGGTGTTTTTGGCATTGACTCTTTAACCTTAGACGATTCTTCTCCAACTTTTTTCTGGATTTTTTCAGCACCTTTATAGATTTCTTCTTTAAATCTTGGCGCTTCTTCCTTAACTTTCTTCTGAAGTTTTTCTAGTCCTTCTTTTCCTTTTGTTTTAGCTGCTTCGGCTTCTTTAGTAATAAATTCTGTAATTCCTTTTTTAAGAGATTCAAAATCTTTCTTAGCATCTTTTTTAACATGTTCTGATTGTATATGTTTAAGAATTCTAGATCCGCTTTCTTTAGCCTCAGCTATTGAGCCACCAAACAAAAATAATAGCGGTATCATTACTAATGCCATTCTTACGTTATGTGAAAGTTGACCTAAGAATCCTTCATCTAACATAGTAGATTCTTTCATCTCGCCCAGAGCTTTTTGTAATTTATTAATATCAGCTTCGTTCATTTCAAGTAAAGCATTGACCAACGAGTCAATTGCTTCTTTAACATTAGTTGGAATCTTTTTTATTAGTTTTAAGATACCGAGCTTTTCGGCTATATCACGAAGTATATTGGTCTTTTGTTTCTGGGTTTCCGCTTCTTCTGCTTCTATAAGATAGGGCTCTAAGGCATCGATTAAAGACATAAATATATTTCTCCCTTCTATTAAGATTATATATAGTAGTTATATAACTATTTATAATATTTGAGAAAAGATTATGTATTTTTGCGAATTTTGTGACTATAAAACCTTAAATCGAAACAACATAGAATACCATCATATTATTCCTAAGGAACTAAACGGCGTTGATAATTCATATAACAGAGTTTATTTATGTCCAAATCATCATAAGATGATATATGTAGATGGAAGTCTTAATGGCATCCATTCGATTAAAAATAGCGATTCTATAATCATAAAAGGTCAATTTAATTCTACTGAAGGTAAACTGCTCTTAATTGAGGACTCTCAAGGCATTGAAAAATATATAGTTATGAAAAATTTATACAGCTAAAATTTTAGTTATTTTAATAGCAGTTTTTAAGTTGGATTTTTCTTTTCCTTCTAATAAATTTTTAAAATATTCAATGGAATTTCTTAAATTATTTTTTTCATCGAAATTATAACTAATTTTATTAGTTACTAATTCATCAGATAATTTTTTATATTTTTTATCATATTCTATAATAACAAACGGTTCATTATCCATTGGATTATATCTAGCCAAAAAATTATCTCCATAAAAATTAATATAAAACTCTTTAGGATAATAATTCAAACTTACATCAATTCTGGCCTTATCAGAA
>JAWABG010000078.1:0-7023 GCA_038884715.1 Candidatus Woesearchaeota archaeon
CAGGAATATGCGGCAAACGAATATGACCACGTTCCTCCAGTGGCTTCAACCCATTATAGTATGTATTCCAGATTTTTCTTCTTCTTGATTGAATATCCTCGAGATTTTCAAGTTGGGCAAATAGAAAAGCCGCAATTATGTCTGAAGGTAGAAAAGAAGAGCCAATGTCCACCCAGCCGTATTTATCAACTTCCCCACGGAAAAATTCTGCACGGTTGGTTCCTTTTTCCCATATTATTTCAGATCGGCGAACAAACCGTTCATCATTGACTATCAGCATACCGCCCTCTCCTGAAATCACATTTTTCGTTTCGTGGAAGGACATTGCAGCCAAGTGACCAATCGAGCCAAGAGGTTTGTCTTTATAAAATGAATCTATAGCCTGAGCGGCATCCTCGACCACAAAAAGATTATATTTATCAGCCAAGGACATAATTTTATCCATATCACAAGCCATACCCGCATAATGAACCGGGATAATAGCTTTGGTTTTAGGAGTAATCAATTCTTCGATTTTATCGGCATCGAGATTCGGAGTTTCATTTTCGCTATCGGCGAAGATGATTTTGGCTCCACGAAGGACGAAAGCATTGGCTGTGCTGACGAATGTGTAGGAAGGTATAATCACTTCGTCTCCGGGCTTTATGTCAATAAGTATGGCAGCCATTTCGAGGGCATCGGTGCAGCTTGTTGTTAGCAAAGTTTTTCTGAAACCGTATTTTTCTTCGAAGAAACGCTGACATTTCTTGGTAAAAGCACCGTTCCCAGAAATATGTCCCAAAAAAACCGCCTCATACATATAGTGAGCTTCCTTCCCTGTAAGATATGGTTTATTAAATGGAATATGCATAGTTAATTTGATAAATTATTTTTTTTTGCTATAATAAAAAAAGCTGAAGAGATATTTTTTGCCATTGGATGGTGAATGAAAATAAAATCCAAGAATTTTATTGGAAAAGTAATCACCATAAAAAATAAAGAAAGAAAAATATGTAATTTTTTTATACCAAACGAAAAGATTAAAGATAATAACTCTTGAAAAACCCACAAAAAGCCAGAAACAGGCCCACCTCCACATTTTAATTCGATAATATCAAAGTCTTTAAAAAGAACTTTCATCCCTTCGTATGTTCTTCTTGAAAAATCGAAGGGTGAAGCATGAAAAGGTTGAATAAAAGGAATATATGAGCAGACTATGCCACCAACTTTTAAAACTCTGTTTATTTCTTCAACAACCTTTTCAGGATTAGTGACATGTTCTAAAACAGCTATATTAATGATGAAATCAACAGAGTTTGATTTTATTGGTAAATTTTCTATATCACAAATTATATCAACACATTCATAATCAAATATATCAAGATTTGATACTTTTTTTGAAAGATCATAACTTCCGCTTCCTAAATTCAACGCTATGGCATTTTCATCTTTTACAAATTTATCAATAATTTTTTTTTCATTCACCGTAGGACAAACAGGACTAATAACCCTGATTAAAAAACGATAAAATTTTTCATATTTTTTAAATTTATTTTTAATTTTATCGATGTTATCGCTAATATTATCTTTGGTTAGTTCTTGAAAATAGTATTTATTGTTTTTCAGAAAAAAGTTTGAATTACAATTTGAACAGTGTAGTAAAATATCCCCAAAATGCAAATTATCAGATTTACATTGTGGACATTGTAATATATTTGGATTGATAACCTTACTCATATTTTTGATTTTTTATCATAAAAAAATTATTAATTTGATCGTTTATTTCATTGTTGATAGAAAGTATCAAAATTTTTATAAAACCAATTATGCAGGCTTTTTATTTTAAACCCCGATTTAATATAAAGATTTATGGCACCAAGGTTCTTCCCTTGAGTTGCAATATATAATTTTTCAAACTCCTTTTCTTTCAGGAAGCTAATAGCCGAGTTTATTAACTTTGTTCCGATACCTTTCCCCAAATGATTTTTCGAAACACCTATCAAGCCAATTCTTGCCTCGGTCTTGTTAATAAATTTAATTGTAACAAAGCCATTAACCTCACTTGTAGTGTTATCAGATGATTTCAAGCAAATATCATCAAACTCTCCCTTCACTGCTTTTGCAGCCCACAATTTAAAAAGCTCATTTGCTTTTTTCTCGCTGAAAATAGGATGAAAAAATCTACTATCCATAAATAATTTGTCTGCAATATAAAGAATTTCTGGAATATCATTGATAAGAGCAATTTCAAAATAACTTGTAGAATTCAATTTTTTCAAATCTATAACGAAATCAACTCTTGTATCAACATAGTGAAAGCCAGAATTTTCGAGCAATTCAATAAACTGAATATTTTTAATATCAACAAGTGATTGAACGAGTTTAATATTATTGGATTTATTAAAATCTTCCAAACCATTCAGTGATTCAATCTTTTCATCAGTTTCCTCCAGATGAGCAATACCAAAACCAAAGAAATCCGTGTCCCAATTTAGTTTTTTAATTTTAAGCATTAATTATTTCCTTTATAATATAAATAGGTCTTGCTTTTGTTTCATCGAAGATTTTTCCCAAATACAAGCCGATAATTCCAAGAAAGGCAAAAGTAACCCCACCCAAAAACCAGATTGAAAGCATAATAGACGACCAGCCTTCAACAGGAATACCCCAGAAAAGATACTTTAGGAAAACATATAATGATATTAAGAAAGAAATAAAAGCAATGGAAATACCTGCAAAAATTGCAACTCTTAAAGGTTTGTTTGAATGAGATACAATTATGTTTAGTGCAAGCATAAGCAATTTTTTAAAACTATAGGAGGATTTTCCTTCTTCTCTGCTTGAGTGCTCTATATTTTCAAAGCCAAGCTTAAAACCAAGCGAAGTGGCAAATACTGGGAAAAATTTTGTTTGCTCTTTGTATCTCTTTAGGTTTTCGATAACAATTCTTTTCGAAATGCTAAAATTTGCAATTGTATTATCAAACTGGGAATTAGTAAAATAGTTGAACATTTTATAAAAAAGTTTTGAGCCGGACTTTTTGATGAAACTGTCTTTTCTGTGGTATCTTCTGCCAAAAACCAAATCAAAACCCTCTTGAGCCTTGTTGTAAAGCTTAATAATTTCTTCTGGCTGATCCTGCAAGTCACAGTCCATTACTACAATCCAATCACCAGTTACATAATCCAAACCGGCAGAAATAGCTCTGTGCTGACCGAAATTTTTCGAAAGATTTATACCCTTAACTCTACTATCTTTTTCACAAATTTTTTTAATAATTTCCCAGTCATTTTGAGGGCTATGGTCATTAACCAAAATTATTTCGAAATCATCAGCAATTTTTGAAAGAGAAGCAACAAGCCTTTCATATAATTCCCAAAGGAAATATTCCCCTCGATAAACCGGTATGACAACAGAGATTTTCATAGATTAAAAGTCTTTTTCAAAAACTATTCCATATCTTTCCTTGCTTAATATTAACGCTTCATAAGCTTGATAACTCCAAGCTATTACAAAACTTAATAATATTAATATTTTAATAATTAATGATTTTTTGTTACTCAAGATAACTTTGAAAGATAAGTTATCAGAAAAAATAGCAATAAATGGTAAAATAAACATTACTATAACCGGTATTCTATACCTTTCCTGATAAGGACCGTAAAATATTGTAGCAGCAAGGTAATAAAAAAGCATAAGAAACATAAAAAGTAATTTTTTATCATTAAAAATTAGTTTAAAAGATTCTTTTTTGATAGCGAATATAAATAAAATAACAAAAAAAACAACTGGAAATACTATTATTGCAGAAGTAATAATAAAATTACGATTAAAAAGACCTTTATAAAGAATTGTAAAAGAATTTCCCTCAGGAACAATTCCAAAAGTAAAAAAGAATTTTCTAACTTGGAGTAAGAACCACATATGAGGCTCTTTTTTTATAAAATTGAACATTTCGTGCTTTTGAAAATTACCAGTGTCTTTAGGATTTGGGGATTTGATGTTATTTTTTTCAAAATATTCTTTCATTCTGGTTTCATATTTTTCCTGATTTTCTGTAAAGATAAAGGAACCCTCGCCACCAAAACCTCCATAATAAGTATGCCCGAAGAAAACATGTGTTATTTTTCCAGTATTAACATAAAATTGCTTTTGATAAATATTAAAAGTTATAATTGAAAACAAAAATATTAAGCCGAGAACAAAAAATTTAACAAAGAGAGGCTTTTGCTTAATATTTATTAAAGCAAAAATTAATAGTAGATATGTAAAGTATATTAACTCAATTTTGAAAAAATATGTCAGATATGCAATTAAAATAGATAATAAACCATAAATAATCAGTTTAAATAATTTTTCTTCTTTTATGATTTTTATCAGTAAATATATAATCAAATTTACTAATAACAACATTATAATTACTGTGTAAAAAATGGAGCTAAAAGCTAAAAATTCGACATATATCGTTTGTAATAGAACAACAAATATAGCTTTTCTGTGGTTGTTTGAAATTTCTTTTACAATAAAAAATGAAACTAAAGAAACAAGAACTCCAAGAAAAGAATTAAAAATGAAAAAATAATCAAGATTACCAAGAATATATTTAAAGAAATATCCAATATATGACAAAAGATAAGTAAAAGCCCTGTAAAACAAAGGCAAACTTTCTCCTGCTTTTATTTGTTCAATACCAGCTAAATAACCACGCCAATCTGTAAATGCAAAAGTGTTGGTTGTGAAAAAAATTATTAATCTTAATAAGAGTTGAATTGATAATAAAATCAATAATGTTAAGTTTGTTTTTTTATCAATCAAATTTAATATATTTTCCCAAAATCTTTTCATATTTTCCCTCAAACGTTTTTATATTTATCTGAGAATGGATCTGTCAATATACCATATTTTAATATTTCATATATTTCTCTTAAACCCTGAGGGACAGTCTTTGTGATTTTGAAACCTAACTCATTTGAAATCTTTGTAAAATCAACACGATAGTCACGGGGGTCTTCCTGCTTTTGAACATACTTTATTTTAGCATCAGGAACTATTTTAAGTATCTCATCAGCAATCATTTTTTTCTGATAGTTCTCTTTTGTATCGCCAACATTAAAAACATTATGATCAACTTTTTCGGGTGAACTTTCGAGGACTTTAATGCAGGATAGAGCAAGATCTTCCACGTGGCAGTAAGGTCTCCAGAATTGTTCGCCGAAGATTACTAACTCACGTCCAAATGTAACTTCGCGAATGAATTCATTAACAGTAAGATCGAATCTCATTCGGGGTGACAATCCATAAACGGTAGAAAATCGTAACGAAGTTGGAATGAAATCATCTCTTGTATCACTCTCAAGGAGGTATTTTTCAAATTTGACTTTAAGTTCTGCATATAAAGATACGGGACGCAAAGGTGAGTCTTCATTTACATAACCATCACCTTCCATTTTGCCGTAATTGCTACAAGTAGAAGCAAAGACAAATCTCTTAATATTTTTTGAATTAGATGCTAAATCGAATAAATTTTTGGTAGCTGTCCAATTAATTTCTGCAGCTAAGTCAGGTTGTTTGGCACAAGCTGGATCGCCGACAATTGCAGCAAGATGGACAACAGAATCAACTTGATTTAATAACTCTTTGAAATCGTTTTCATTTCTGATATCTCCTTTAACAAATTTAAAATTAGGATGATTATAAACTCCTAACAAGGATTCACCACCGAAAAAAAGGGCATCAAAGCCAATAACTGAATAACCTTTTTCGAGTAAAAATCGAACAAGAACAGAACCAATATAACCTGCAGCTCCAGTAACTAAAACTTTTTGAATTTTATCTGACATTGTTATCCTTATTAAAATTAAATTTCAAAATCTTTATCTAAGTTTATATATTTATATATTACTTTAATGAAATCTTCAAAATCAGAAATATTATCAATTAATATTGACTTTAAAATATTAATATCCAATTGTTTATAATCATGAACAGCGATATTTCTGAAACCAATCATTTTTTTTATCTTTTCAGCTAAGGTCATTTCGATAATATTATTTTCTCTTAGGATATCAAAACTTTGCTTGTATTTAGCAGGAATTTTCAAGCCTTTTGTTGAAATAATTATATTGGATATATCAATACAAGCTTGGACTGATCTTTGTAAATTTAGGACGAAAACATCTTGAGTTATTATTTCATCCAAACTCTCGGGTTTGCAATTAGTCACCTTTCTAATAGTCGAAAGGCAATTGCGAATAATCGAAATCTTTGACAATATTGCATCTTTTTCAAACATTTATTTTAATAAATTATCCTCAATAATTTTCCTGCTCATTTTAAAATCTAAATATTCGCTAATTTTTCTTGCTTTATAAAGATTGAATTGATGCTTATCCTTACAATAAATTAGTTTACCATTTGCAAGGATCTGCATTGTAATTATTGGGTCAGCATCATTCAAAACCACTAAATCAATCTCCCTATCTGTCAATTCATTAAATTTATCTATTATTTCAGTAATAGTTTCCTCAGAATATAATTTGTCATTTACATAAATTCCAATATCAATATCACTTTCATCGTTGAAATTTCCAGTTGCAAAAGAGCCGAAAACCAAGACAAAGTCAATGATATCATCTAAGTTTGATAATATCTCATCAAAAATAATCATTATTTAATATTATTTCTTTAGCAAACTTGAGAATAAAAAAATTAATTTTAATCACTTTTTTATACCAATGGCCACCAAATTTATCAAAAAATTTTTTACTTCTCCAATTTCCGCTCTGTACAAAAGCTGTTGAAGATGTATAACCTTTTTTATGATATATACTTAATAATTTAGCTTTTGCAAAAGTTTGAGCACCACTAGCTCTGAACTTAATAAAAGTGTAGAGAGCGAAAAAATAGATGTTTTTTTCTCTTTGAAAATATTTATTATTGAGTGAATCAAAATCATATCCAAGTGCAATGTTAGAATATCCTGCTATATCATTATTATGAAAAATGACGAAGCATTTAGTAATTGAATTTTCATCGAGTGATTTT